>DLAR01000053.1 GCA_002494015.1 Porphyromonadaceae bacterium UBA7042
TTGTTTTTAAACAACCTCTAAATCCTTTGGATATGACGGCTTGGAGGCGCGTGTCGTGACCTCGTTCCGTGAAATCTCTCCTGCCGACGATGACAAGATGGTGATAGTCTTGGCTATCGACCGTCATGACGGACTTGTCGATTTGTTGAGATCATTCTATCAGGCCGGAGTACTGACACTGCTGATAACAGACCGCGATATCAATCTTCCGCCTGACGTATGCGATTCTCGCACAACAGTTTCTGCCGATAAGTTTGTCGAGACTGTCAAAGACTTGGTAACGCCGATATTCAATAACGGAATGATAAATCTGGATTTCAATGACCAGTCGATTACACTTCGCAACACATCCAAGTTTGTCGTGTGCACGGCCGATGCTCGTGGTGGAGACAGCCGCATAGCCGATGCCGTTGCCTCATTCCCGGGCAAAATCCCTGACCGAAAGCATGTCGAGAGAATGTTATGGTCCATAACCCATAACAGAAAACTCAATCCACCGCTGGCGATAAAAGAAATCGCCCCCATTACCGAGTTCATAAAGTCACTCCCCGAAACCATCGACATCGTGTGGGGCGTACTGATTGACGACTCCCTCCCCGGCGACACGGTGCGCCTGTCAATAATCGTCGCCGGGAAGGAACTGTGATGCATCCACATTGACACACAACCCCACAACCTCTATCTGAATCTGCTGCACGGCGGGATTGCTGTTAAAGTAATGGCATCCCGCTGTGCATATCAATTATATATCTCTAAAATTGTTATTTTTATGGGATGAAAGAGGAATTTTTGTTTAAAATTTGCAATTTAGGGGCATAGGTATTAATTTTGTGGAGCAATGAACGAGGAGAAAATCCGCAGTGCCGCCCATGCGGCGTTTACCGGTTATATGACGCAGCGCCGGTTGCGCAAAACCCCCGAGCGCTACGCGATTCTCGATAAAGTCATGGAGATGAATTCCCATTTCTTTATCGAATCGCTTTA
The DNA here is from genome assembly GCA_002494015.1 of Porphyromonadaceae bacterium UBA7042. Classification (GTDB taxonomy): domain Bacteria; phylum Bacteroidota; class Bacteroidia; order Bacteroidales; family Muribaculaceae; genus Duncaniella. Next base: position 985 of record DLAR01000053.1, read on the forward strand.
CTCGGCTCTTGACGAGGACGGTTACCATGTGAGCCGGGCCACGGTCTACAACACAATCGAGCTGCTGATTGATGCCGGGCTCGTGCGCCGTCACACTTTTGGCAACACCCCGGCTCAGTATGAAAAGGTAGCCGGCATCGGCAATCATCATCACTTGGTGTGTTCCCGTTGCGGGAAAGTGCGTGAGGTCAAGGATTCCGAGTTGGTGAATCAGTTGAATTCCAAACGTTACCCGTCATTTCATGCGGCTTACTTCGACCTCTATATCTACGGCGTGTGCAGCGGGTGTCTCAGGCGCGTGTCACGCTCCAAAAAACAGAATAACAATAAACCAAACGACAAAATATAACTTATGAAAGTTGACGTATTGCTCGGCCTCCAGTGGGGCGACGAAGGCAAGGGAAAAGTTGTTGATGTGCTCACTCCGCGTTATGATGCCGTGGCTCGTTTTCAAGGCGGCCCAAATGCCGGACACACTCTCGAATTTGAAGGCAAAAAGTATGTGTTGCGTTCCATCCCGTCGGGAATATTCCAGCACGGACAGATTAATGTGATTGGCAACGGCGTGGTTCTCGACCCGGTGCTGTTCCGCGAGGAAGCCGAGGCGCTTGAAAAGAGCGGAATCGACCTCCGCCGCGTGCTCCGCATTTCCAAGAAAGTGCACCTTATCGCGCCCACGCACCGTCTGCTCGACGCTGCCAATGAAAAAGCAAAAGGTGGTGCTAAAATCGGCACTACCGGAAAGGGTATCGGCCCGACTTATACTGACAAAATCTCCCGCAACGGTCTGCGACTCGGAGATGTGTACCATAATTTCAAGGAAAAATATTCGACCATGCGCAACACCCATCTTGCGCGCCTGAAAGCGTTGAATGCCGTTCCCGAAAATCTTGAAGAACTTGAAGAAAAATGGCTTGATGCCGTGATGTACATGAAAGGATTTCAGATTGTCGACTCTGAATTCCTGATTGACGACCTGTTGCGTCAGGGAAAATCAATTCTCTGCGAGGGCGCGCAAGGAACCCTGCTTGACATCGATTTCGGCTCATATCCCTTCGTGACATCATCCAACACCATCTGTGCCGGAGCCTGCTCGGGCCTTGGCATCGCCCCCAACAAAATCGGGGAGGTGTTTGGCATATTCAAAGCCTACTGTACCCGCGTTGGCAGCGGGCCTTTCCCCACCGAGCTTTTCGACGCTGTCGGCAAGCGCATCCGTGACCTCGGCCATGAATATGGCGCGGTTACAGGCCGTGAACGCCGCTGTGGATGGATTGACCTCGTGGCCCTGCGCTACTCCATCATGCTCAACGGTGTCACTCAGCTCATTATGATGAAGAGCGACGTGCTTGACGACTTTGACGAAATCAAGGCATGTACCGCTTACCGCATCGGTGGTCAGGAAACACGCCGTTTCCCCTATTCAATCGATGAGGCAATCGAACCCGTATATGAGACACTGCCCGGCTGGAAAACCGACATGACCTCGATGCAGAGCGAGGATGAGTTCCCCGTTGAGTTCAAGAATTACATCGACTTCCTTGAACGCGAGCTTGAAACACCCATCACCATTGTTTCAATCGGTCCCGACCGCAAGCAGACTATCATCCGCAAAAAGCACTGAATCAGTTAGAAACACTTTGTATAATACATGTCAAAGTTATGCCGCCTCATCGAGGCGGCATAACTTAAAATTCAAGTAGATGTTCAGATTAAGTGCATATCAACATCCCTCGGCATCTACTGTAAGCATATTCTCGTTTTAAATAGAACATCCACTTAACATTTAATTACCATGGCAAAAGTTAAACCGTTCAAGGGGGTACGTCCTCCGCGCGAAATGGTCACCGAGGTGGCCTCGCGTCCCTACGACGTTCTTAATTCTGAAGAAGCACGCTGCGAGGCCGAGGGTAATCCGCGCTCGCTTTACCACATCATCAAGCCCGAGATTGATTTCCCGCCTGAAACCGACGAGCACGCCCCCGAAGTCTATGACAAGGCTGTCGAAAATTTCAACGCGTTTCAGAAAAACGGCTGGCTTGTTCAGGACGAGGAGGAACATTATTATATTTATGCGCAGACTATGAATGGCCGCACACAATATGGCATCGTGGTTGCCGCCAATGTGGCCGATTACATGGAAGGACGCATCAAAAAGCATGAGCTGACCCGCCGTGACAAAGAGGAAGACCGCATGAAACATGTGCGCATTAATAATGCCAATGTCGAGCCTGTTTTCTTCGCGTTCCCTGACAACGACGTGCTTGAAGCTGTCATTAAGGAGACCACAGCCAAAGAACCCGAATATGATTTTGTCGCTCCCGACGGTTTCGGCCATCATTTTTGGGTAATCGACTCTCCTGAGACAATCGCCCGCGTTACCGAGGAATTTGAAAAGATTCCTTACCTATATATAGCCGACGGCCATCACCGCTCGGCAGCAGCTGCCCTTGTCGGTCACGAAAAGGCTCAGAACAACCCCGATCACCACGGTGACGAAGAGTACAATTACTTCCTCGCCGTCGCTTTCCCTGCCTCCCATCTCAATATCATCGACTATAACCGCGTCGTGAAAGACCTGAACGGCCTGACTCCTGAGGAATTCCTTGCACGGCTTGACGAAAATTTCATTGTCGAGCTCAAGGGTGTAGAAGAATATCGCCCCGGCGCGCTCCACAATTTCTCGCTATATCTTGGCGGCAAGTGGTATTCGCTGACAGCGAAACCGGGTACATATAACGACAATGACCCCATCGGAGTCCTTGATGTCACAATCTCGTCTGACCTCATCCTCCGCGATATTCTCGGCATCACCGACCTGCGTAGCGACAAGCGCATTGACTTCGTCGGCGGCATCCGTGGCCTCGGCGAGCTGAAACGCCGTGTCGATTCCAGCGAAATGGCTATGGCCCTCGCGCTTTTCCCGGTGTCGATGAAACAGCTTATGGACATTGCCGACAGTGGCAACATCATGCCCCCCAAGACAACATGGTTTGAACCGAAACTACGTTCGGGACTCGTAATTCACAAACTTGATTAAACACCATCAAATAGCTTGACAAAGGCACACAGAGAAATATCTTTGCGTGCCTTTGTTCAAATATCTTTATGTAATGAAAAAACTTTTTCTCCCCATTGCCGCCGCTCTGACTGCGGTAGCCTCTATGGCCGCCGGCGGATACAAAAACCCTGTAATACCCGGTTTCTACCCTGATCCCAGCGTGGCGCGGGTAGGGGATGACTTTTACCTCGTCACCAGCACGTTCCAGTATTTTCCCGGTGTCCCGATTTTCCACAGCCGCGACCTTGTTAACTGGGAACAGATCGGAAACGTCCTCGATCGTCCCGAGCAGCTGCCTCTTGACGGAGCCGACAGCTGGGGCGGCATTTACGCACCTACAATCCGTTATAACGACGGCACGTTCTACATGATTACGACCAATGTCACCGGTGGTGGCAATTTCCTCGTCACGGCTACTGACCCCCGTGGCCCTTGGAGCAACCCGGTGTGGTTGAAACAGGGCGGAATCGACCCGTCGCTCTATTTTGAAGATGGCAAGTGCTACATGGTCAGCAATCCTGAGAATTGTATCCGGCTCTGTGAAATCGACCCTGTGACGGGTGAGCAGCTCACCGAGTCCAAGCGGCTTTGGGAAGGAACAGGGGGCCGTTTTCCCGAGGCTCCCCACATTTATAAAAAGGATGGCTGGTACTATCTGCTTATCGCCGAAGGGGGGACTGAACCGGGTCACGGTGTCACAATTGCCCGCAGCCGCAATATCGACGGCCCGTATACAGCCAATCCCTCCAATCCTATTCTATCCCATTTCAACTGCGTCGGACAGCACAACCCGATTCAGGGCACTGGCCACGCCGACCTGTTTCAGGCTCCCGACGGCAGCTGGTGGCTCGTGTGTCTCGGTTTCCGTCATCAGAACGGCAATCACCACCTCCTCGGGCGCGAAACTTATCTTGCGCCCGTCCGCTGGGATGAAAACGCATGGCCGGTAGTCAACGGCAACGGCACGATTTCACTTGACATGGATGTGCCCACACTCCCTCTCGCCACCGTCAACGACCGTCCCTCCCGCGAGGAATTTGACGGCGACCGCCTCGGCTATGAATGGGTGCATGTGCGTAATCCGCATCTTGAAAACTTCCGGCTTAAAAACGGAAAATTGGAAATTACCCCTACGCCTGTGACTCTTTTTGACACCCATGATAGCCCGTCGGTAGTCATGCGCCGTCAGCAGCACATCAATTTCACTGCCGATACACGCGTGAATCTGAAAGATGCCACTCCCGGCACCGAGGCCGGTATGACAATCTATGCCTGCGATCCGTCCCATTATGATATATTTGTCAATACATTGGACGACGGGACACGTCAGCTTGTCGTGCGATACGGTCTCAATGAGTTGCGACACACCGAAACATTCCCGCTCCCGGCGCGCGGGAGTGTTGACCTGCGTGTCACCGGCACTCCCGAGCAGTATATCCTCTCCTATTCCACCGACGGCGGCAAATCTTTTAACGAGGCCGGCCGCCTGAACACCCGCTATCTCAGCACCGAGACAGCCGGAGGTTTCACCGGGACAATGATAGGTCTGTATTCCACCTCCCCGTCGGGTAAAGGGCGCAGCGAATTTGACTTTTTCGACTATAAGGGAGAATAGGTCAGACACCCTCTTGATAAAACTGCGAGTCGGCTTGAATAACTTCAAGCCGACTCGCGCTGTTATTTCCGCAGGGTTGAATATAGATATGTCACACAGATTGTCGCCAGTGTCACTGCCTCGGATACCGGAATCGCGGCCCAGATTCCCCATCCGGGGAAAACAGCGGGCAGACGCAGAAACATCGGGACCAAAACGATGATTCCGCGCATCAGTGTAAACAGCATTGCCTTTAAAGCTTTTTCGATGCTTTGGTAATAGCCGATAAACGAGATGTTGGCGGCGAAAAACACCGCGCATGTCGAGTAAACCGGCAGACCGTAGATGGCAAGTTGTCCCGCCTCGCAATCAGGGTCGATAAAAAGAGTCACAATCCCTTTTGCCCCCAGCGCGATGCAAAGCCATGCGATAACACCGCACACTGCCGCCACTTTCAGACTGAGCCGGAACGCCATGCCGACACGGTCCGTTGACCCTGCGCCGTAATTGTAGCTGATAATGGGCTGGGCCGATTGAGCCACTGCGTTGCTCATCATGAACATCAGCGGAAACAGATAACAGGCGATACTGAAAGCTGCCACGCCCGTCTCGCCATAATGTTTCATGAAAACATAGTTGCCTGTAAGCATCATCACCGACATGGCAATCTCCGTTATAAAGGCCGACGAGCCTATGCATATCTGCCGCCATGTGTTGACAAAGAACCCTTTCCCGTCCCATCTGAATTTCAGGACGTAGGAAAATCTCAGAAAATAGGCGAGAACCATGAACGTACCGATGGCTATGCTTATCGATGTCGCCATTGCCGCGCCTTTGACCCCCATTCCGCATGGGAACATGAGGTAATAGTCAAGAACAATGTTGATTACCGCCGGGATAATGTTGCAGAACATGGCAAATTTTGGTGAACCGTCGAGACGTATCACCATCATCCCTATGCACTCGAAGGTCAGGAAAAACAGTCCCGGAATCAGCCACGTCAGGTAATCCATCGCTCCCGGCAGCAGCGCGTCGGAGCAGCCGAGTATACGGGCGGTTTCTTCACGGAACAGTGCCAAGACCGCGACAAGAATGGTTACAATAACCAGCGAGAGCACACAAGCCTGTGTCATGTTCACGCTTGCCCTTTTGCCGTCACCCTGTGCTATGGCGATTCCCGCGACAACCGACGACCCGATGCCGAACATCAGTCCCGAGCCTGTGACAACCATGAACAGCGGCGCGATTATATTGACCGCCGCAATACCGTTTGGCCCCACTCCCTGCCCGACGAATATACCGTCGATAATAGTAATCAGCACATTAAAAATCAATCCCAGCAGCGTCGGGAAAAACATTTTGGAAAACAGCCGGCTGATTTTGCCACCGGCATAGTCAAGACCTGTTTTTTCGTTCTGTTCCATAATATTGTTACACAAAAAAATAAGACCGAATAAGATACCCGGGCGCACCCGACATCTTATCCAGCCAAATAGTTGCGACTATCTACCCTCCGATGATCACTGCAAAGGTAGCAAATTTAATCCGGATACACAATACACTCTCCAATGGCACTTTCACAATAGGTTCCTTTAGAGGGTTTGATTTTCCCGAAATGTTGACAAACGGTTTTCGGATATGGAGTAAAATCACTAACTTTGCATACCCAATATTCATCACTGACAATTATGACTAAAATCGGATCAAAGAAGACCCGGGTCGGTCGCAAGGCGATGCTGCTCGGTAGTGGAGAACTCGGAAAAGAGGTGGCTCTTGAATTGCAGCGTTTCGGAATCGAGGTGATTGCCTGTGACAAGTATGCCGACGCTCCGGCCATGCAGGTGGCCGACAAGAGCTATGTGTTCAACATGCTTGACGGTGCCGAGCTGCGTGCTGTCATCGAGGCTGAGAAACCCGACCATATCATTCCCGAAGTCGAGGCTATCGCTACCCCCGTGCTTGTGGAGCTTGAAAAGGAAGGATATAACGTTACCCCGACGGCCCGCGCCGCGCTCCTCACCATGAACCGCGAGGGTATTCGCCGTCTCGCTGCCGAAGAACTCGGAATCAGGACATCGACCTATCGCTTTGCCTCGACCGAGGAAGAATTCCGTCAGGCTGTTTCTGAGGTAGGGATTCCCTGTGTCGTAAAACCCATCATGAGTTCCAGCGGACATGGCCAGAGTGTCGTGAAGAGCGCCGATGACATTGACCGTTCATGGCACATCGCTCAGGAAGGCGGACGTGCCGGCGCAGGCCGTGTCATTGTCGAAGGCTTTGTAGACTTTGACTATGAAATCACGTTGCTCACGGTGCGCTCGGTTGCCGGGACTTGTTTCTGCGAGCCTGTAGGCCACATTCAGGTCGACGGTGACTACCGTTATTCGTGGCAGCCTCAGCCGATGAGCAATCTTGCCATCGAGCGTGCCCGCGAGATTGCCCGCAAGGTGACCGACGCGCTTGGCGGTTACGGAATCTTCGGCGTGGAATTGTTCATAAAAGGTAATGACGTTATCTTCAGCGAAGTTTCACCCCGGCCCCATGACACCGGCATGGTGACGATGATTTCTCAGGACATGAGCGAGTTTGCCCTCCATGCCCGCGCACTTCTCGGCCTTCCCGTTCCTGCTATCCGTTTTTACGGTCCTTCGGCTTCGCGCGCAGTCGTAGTCGAGGGCGACACTGATAAAATCGAAATGGACAACCTCGAAAAGGTGCTTGAGGAACCCGGCGTTCAGATGCGTATTTTCGGCAAGCCCGAAATCAAGGGTCATCGCCGCATGGGTGTGATTCTCGCGACAGCCGACAGCGTTGATGAGGCCCGTGCAAAGGCTGAGCGTGCCTATGAGAAACTGACCGTCAACGTCCTTCCGCGATAATTCAATTTTCAAATATATCAAAAGAGCCTCTGTCAACACCGGCAGAGGCTCTTTTGATATATTTGTTATATTTTTTGGTCATATAGAGCATTTATATGATGGGGCTAAGTGTTAAATTTGCATTACGTTTCACATTTATAATATTGTACATATCATGAAAAAATTAATTCTCGGTGCATTCTTTGCCGGTATGGCGGCTACAGCCTCGGCCGCAGCTCCCGATATAGCCCAACTCCCCGACAGTCTCTACCTCATGGCCTATTTTACATCGCCGGCCCAGCATCTTTTCTATGCTTGGAGCGCCGACGGCCTTCACTGGAACGAGGCCAACGGCGGCAAGCCGGTGTTTCAGGCCTATGACGACCGGGTGTGGATGCGTGACCCGTTTCTCAACCGCGTCGAGCGCGATGGGAAAGTGACTTATCATGTCGTTCACACATGGGGGTGGGACAATCCCGCAATATTCCACTGGCAGTCCGACGACCTTGTCAACTGGGTTGCTGCCGATGGCGGCACCACGACTGACAGCGGCAAGATTTATGTAATGGACGGGAAAGACGGCCGCCCCTCGTCACCCAATGCTTGGGCACCCGAGTTTACCTATGTTCCCGAGGAAGACACGTTTTATATCTATTGGTCGTCGCGTGTAGATGACCGTCAGCTGCACTATGTCACCACGACCCGTGACTGGAAATCGTTTACCGTCGCGCGGCCCCTTTTTGACCCGGGATTCACAGCCATTGACCTGACTGTGGTCAAGAAAGGTGATACGTTCTACGGTTATTACAAGGATGAGCGCAACGGGGAGAAGACTATCCTGTGTGCCACCACCCGCAGCCTTGACCCGTCAGTGGAACGGTTTGTCGGAACGACACGCCTGTTGCCCGATGACTATCGCGTGGAGGTCGAAGGCCCCTCGGTATTCCCGAAAATCGGCGGTAAAGGCTGGATCGGTTACTTTGACAAGTTCAATGGCGATGCCGGACTGTCCTACGTCGAATGCAGCGACATTGAAAAGGCCGACTGGAAACTCGTCCCCGACACCAAAGTCAGCAACGTTCCCGAGGTAAAACACGGCAGCGTCATCATCGTGTCCCGCGAAGAACTTCTGCCACTGCTTAAATGAGATCAGACATGACTATTAAAAGTATATTATTATCGACTTTTATTGCTGTCGCTCCCGTGGCGATGGCCTATTCTCCTGTAAAGGGACACATCATGACCGAGTGGGGTGAAAATATCGACCCTGAAAATGTGTGGCCCGAGTACCCGCGCCCCACGATGGAACGCGCCGACTGGAAAAACCTCAACGGATTGTGGGAATATGCCATTGTCGGCGCCGATTCCCGCAAGCCTGAGAAATTTCAAGGCGAAATCCTTGTCCCGTTTGCCGTCGAATCAGCCCTGTCGGGTGTCGGAAAGTCCGTTGGCGAGAACCGGTCATTGTGGTATCGTCGCTCGTTTACCGTCCCCGTTTCATGGAAAGGACGCGACGTGATGTTGAATTTCGGTGCTGTTGACTGGGAGGCCGAAGTGTGGGTCAACGGGATTAAAGTAGGCGGTCACAAGGGCGGCTATACTCCATTCGGATTAAACATAACCCCTGCGTTGAAATCCAAGGGCGAAAATGAACTGGTGGTCAGAGTGTGGGACCCGACCGATCGTGGTTTCCAACCCTGCGGAAAGCAACACTGCAATCCTGAAGGAATCTGGTATACGCCTGTGACCGGAATCTGGCAGACCGTGTGGCTTGAGCCGGTGGCCCGGAACCATATCGCGTCGTTGAAAACGGTTGCCGACATTGACAAGAACCGGTTGAGCATAAATGTCACCCCTTCGTCAGAGGATTCAAGAGGGTGTGTGACCGAGGTCATCGTTAAGTATGACGGTGCAGAGGTAGCTTCGGGCAGGAGTGCCAACGGATTGCCGGTGGATATAGTGATGCCCGACGACGTAAAGCTGTGGTCGCCGGAGTCGCCTGCACTGTATGATCTTGAAATCTCATTGATTGAGAATGGAAAGATAATTGACAAAGTTAACAGTTATGCCGCCATGCGTAAGTTTTCAACCGCCCGTGACGACAACGGGGTTATGCGGATGCAGCTGAACAATAAGGATATATTCCAGTTTGGGCCGCTTGACCAAGGATGGTGGCCCGACGGACTCTATACCGCTCCTTCCTACGAGGCAATGGTATCAGATGTCGATCGCACCCGCGAGTGGGGATTCAACATGATCCGCAAGCATGTAAAGGTAGAACCTGAGCTGTGGTATGCCTATTGTGACCGTAACGGCATGATAGTCTGGCAGGATATGCCCAACGGAGACCGTGGGCCCGAATGGAAACCGCGCGAGTTTTATAGCGGCCCCGAAATTGTTCGCTCGGCTGAAAGCGAGTCCTGCTATCGTCGCGAATGGAAAGAAATCATGGATTGCCTCTACAACCATCCGAGCATCTCGACGTGGGTGCCCTTTAACGAAGCGTGGGGGCAGTTCAAGACTGTGGAAATCTCTGACTGGACCAAGGATTATGACCCTTCGAGGCTTGTCAATCCTGCCAGCGGCGGCAACTATTACCACTGTGGCGACATCCTTGACATCCATCATTATCCCGATCCGTCCATACTGATTTATGACGGCGAGCGTGTCAACGTTATCGGGGAGTATGGCGGAATCGGAATGGTGTCAGAAGGTCACATCTAGTCGCCTGAGCGCAACTGGGGATATATCGAGTTCAAATCACCGCAAGAAGTCACAGACCGATATGTTGACTATGCCGATAAACTTGCCGGACTTGTCGACAAGGGAATTTCAGGAGCTGTGTATACCCAGACAACCGATGTCGAAGGCGAGGTCAACGGCCTGATGACCTATGACCGCAAGGTCGTGAAGATCGATGTCCCGAGGGTCAGCGCAGTCAATAAGGCCCTGTGCAAGTCTCTTGAAAGATAGTATCAGCAGGTGAGACTTTTTGAAGTATCTTCACAATAAAGGGCGCTAATGTGGCGTTATTAAGATAATTCAACCAAAAAATTAGTGCCTATGAAGAAAATCTCTACCTCATCCACTATCTCTCTTTCAATTGAGACCGCAAATGCCGGCGAGTCCAAGCAAATAGCGACAGCATTCAGGCCACGCCGCAGCACGCTTGACTTTGTCAAACAGTTTGCCCGTTGCTATCATTTTGAAAGGAATCTTCCCGTCACAATTCCCGGCTTTGTGCTGAATTGACCGACGAATCCATCACAGGAGTATGTTGAACAACATACTCCTGTTTTTTTGTGAATTCGCCAGCCTTGACTATCTTTGTTGAGAAACAAAGATACATCGATATGCAGTATGTTGAACTACCATCCGACTGTAGGCCGTTGCCTTTCTATCTTGCCGTAGAGGAATATATCGCCGCTCACGGCAGCAGAGGGGAGGAATACTTTTTCATGTGGCAGGTCGAGCCTACCGTTATCTGTGGCCGCAATCAGGTGGTCGACAAAGAGGTCGACCTTGACTTCTGCCGCCGACACGGGGTGAACGTGTGTCGTCGCCGCAGCGGGGGTGGGGCAGTGGTGGCCGACATGAACAACATCATGTTTTCCTATGTCACCCTGCGTGACGACGACAGCAATGTCGCGAGCACGTTTTCACGCTATACCGGCGCAGTCGCCGCTTTCTTGCAATCTCTCGGACTGAATGCCGAGGCGACTGGCCGCAACGACATCCTCGTCGATGGCATGAAAGTGTCAGGATATGCCTTTTATCATCTCCCGGCTGCAAGTATAGTGCATGGCACAATGTTGTGGGACATGGACCCGGTTCTGATGGCCGGAGTGCTGACCCCGTCGCGTGCCAAGCTCGAGTCTTCGGGCGTGAAAAGTGTTCAGAGCCGTGTCACGACCGTGCGCCCCCTTTTGCCGTCCCTTACGATTGATGATTTCAAGCGGCGCGCCCGTGAGTTTATGTGTGGCGACAGCAGCATCACGCTTGGCGAGGATGCGATAGCCGTCGTGGAGCGTGATTATCTGCCGCCTTATTTTGCCCCCGGATGGATTAACCGCATACGCAACACCCGCGCCCGCAGCAGGCGTATCGACGGTGCGGGCGAATTTATCGTTGATGTGAAGTGCCTTGACGGTAGGATTGAGCGTGTCAATCTGACAGGCGACTTTTTCCTTCTTGCCGACCTTGACTCGGGATTGCTCGACCGGCTTAAAGGGGTGGAATGTTCTCCCGAGGCTCTCTCGCAGGCCCTCGGCGGCATTGATGTCTCGCGGGTTATCCACAATCTGTCGACAGCGGCGTTAATAGAACTGATAACTGACAACCAATAAAAATATAGAGTATATCATGAAAAAGACTTGTCTCCATGACCGGCATGTGGAATTGGGCGCGACGATGAGCCCGTTTGCCGGATTTGACATGCCCATCGAGTACAGCGGCATTGTCGAGGAACACGAAGCTGTGCGTCGTGGATGCGGCGTTTTTGACGTATCCCACATGGGCGAGGTGAATATCTCGGGACACGATGCCGAGCGATTTGTCAACTACCTTTTTTCCAACGATGTCGCCGGCGCCCCTGTCGGGAAAGTGTTCTACGGAATGATGCTTAACCGCGACGGCGGCGTTGTGGACGACCTTCTCGTCTACAAGCGTGGCGACGAGAATTTTTTTCTGGTAATCAATGCCTCCAACATTGACAAGGATGTGGCATGGATTGAAGGGAACGCCGCCGGTTTTGATGTGGAAATCATCAATCTCAGCGACGACCTCGGAGAGATTGCCGTTCAGGGGCCTGAGGCCGAATTGGTGCTTGAACAGGTCCTTGGAATCGCCTGCAGGGAACTTGAGTTTTACACGTTCAAGGAAAGTGAGCTTGACGGTGCACACATTCTTGTGAGCCGCACAGGCTATACCGGCGAGGACGGTTTTGAGATATATGCCGGTCATGCGACTGTCCGGCAGTTGTGGGACGAGCTGATGGAATCGGGACGAGCCGTGCCTTGCGGCCTCGGATGCCGCGACACGTTGCGCTTTGAAGTGGGCCTTCCGCTTTATGGCGACGAACTGGCCGACGACATTACTCCTGTCGAAGCATGTCTGTCAATGTTTGTCAAGCTCGACAAGCCCGAGCCGTTTATCGGCAAAGAGGTCGTGATGAGGCAGAAAGCCGAAGGTGCTCCGCGCAAACTTGTCGGCCTCGAAATCAACGACCGCGCCATTGCCCGTCACGGATACGAGGTGCTGAACGACAACGACGAGGTAATCGGCCATGTGACCACCGGCTATCGCGGAATCTCGGTCGACAAAAGCATTGCCGCCGCTCTTGTCGACACCCGGTATGCCGCGATGGGTACACAGTTGAAGGTGAAAATTCGCCGTAAGGTGTTCCCTGCAACCGTCGTGTCAAGGAAGTTTTATAAAAAGAGTTACAAAAAATAAGAGTCAGACAATTAAAAAAAGCAAGGATATGTATTATTTCACAGAAACTCATGAGTATGTAAACGTTGAAGGCAACGTAGGTTATATAGGTATTACAGAATATGCCCAGAACGAGCTTGGCAATGTGGTTTATGTCGACATGCCCGAAACCGGCGACGATGTCATTGCCGGAGAGGATTTCGGCGCGGTCGAGAGTGTCAAGGCTGCCAGCGACCTGATTTCGCCGGTCAGCGGTGCTGTGATCGAAGTCAACGAGCACCTGATTGACAATCCACGCCTCATCAACGAGGACGCGATGAAAAACTGGATTATCAAGGTCGAGCTTACCAATCCCGAGGAACTCGGCGACTTGATGAGCAAAGAGGAATATGACACCAAGTTTAAAATCTGATTTATGTCAAGCCAATATTTCCCCCATACCCCCGAGGATATCGCGGCGATGCTTGAGCGGTGCGGTGTAGGGTCGCTTGACGACCTTTATGCCGACGTTCCTGCTTCCCTGCGCCTGAAAGGGGACTATGACATCTTGCCGCGCATGAGCGAGGACGAGGTGCGGAAGTTTTTCAAGGCTCTTGCCGGCGAGAACTCCCAGCTGACGTGCTTTGCCGGAGGCGGGTTTTATGACCATTATGCCCCGGCCGTAATCGACTATATTACTTCCCGCTCTGAATTCCTCACGGCCTATACGCCCTACCAGCCCGAGATTTCGCAAGGGACGCTGCAATACATCTTTGAGTACCAGTCGATGATGGCATCGTTGACCGGGCTGGAGGTGTCGAATGCGTCAATGTATGACGGCACGACAGCTTTGGCCGAGGCAATGCTGATGGCTGTCGCCCATGCCAAGAAACGCAACCGAGTCCTCGTGTCAAAGACACTCAACCCCATTTACAGGAAAGTTCTCTATACCTATGCCCGCTATCACGGCGTGATTGTCGACAATATACCTGAGAAAGACGGAGTCACCGACCTCGTCAAGATGGAAAAAATGCTTGCCGACGGCGGCGTGGCCGCTGTCATTCTCCCGACCCCCAACTATTTCGGTATTCTTGAAGACTATACCGGCGTGGCCGACACGGTTCATGCGGCAAAAGCATTGCTCATCATGACCGCGCCCGCGTCGGCACTCGGTGCAATCAAGTCGCCCGGAGAGTGGGGTGCCGACATTGCCGCAGGCGAGGCGCAGTCGCTCGGTATGCCCCTAGGTTTCGGAGGTCCGTATCTCGGCTACCTCTGCTGCACCAAGGCGTTGATGCGCAAATTGCCGGGACGCATCGTCGGCGCGACCACCGATGCGTCGGGCCAGCGGGTCTTCGTACTTACGCTTCAGGCCCGCGAGCAGCACATCCGCCGCGACAAGGCAACCAGCAACATCTGTTCCAATCAGGGACTGATGGCCCTTTATGCCGCCGTCTACCTGTCGCTGACGGGACCCGACGGGTTGCGCGAGGTCAACGAAATATCGTGTGAAAAGGCCCATTATCTCGCCAAGCGCCTTGAAGAAACCGGCGCGATGGAGCTGAAATATCCCGACAAGCCGTTCCTCAACGAGTTTGTGATGAAATGGAAACTTGACACGGAACGCTTTGACAATTATGCGCTCGACAATCTCGGCGGGATTTTCCCCGGCTTGATACTCGACGATAACGAGATAATGATTTGTGTGACGGAGCGTCGCAGCCTTGACGAGCTTGACGCATACATCGAGCGCGTCAGGGAAATTATCGATGCCCCGGTCGCCAATGTTGAAATCTAAACCTGATGCTGCTATGAATAGAAAATATTATGGCCAACTCATTTTCGAGTTGTCGCGAAAAGGCCGTCGTGGCAGTTATGTAAAACGGGAGGACCTTCCCGGGATGCCTGCCGACGCATTGTCGGCAATCCCGTCGCAACTGCTGCGGAAAGAGCCTCTCGGCCTTCCCGAGGTTGACGAGCCGACAGTGGTGAGACATTATACCAACATGTCGACCAACAATTTCGGGGTCGATACCGGCTTTTACCCGCTCGGGTCATGCACGATGAAATACAATCCCAAAATCAACGAGGAGGTTGCCTCGATGCCGGGGTTCCGCAACATTCACCCGTTGCAGGATGATTTCAGCGTTCAGGGATGTCTCCGTGCCTACTACACGTTGCAGAAACTCCTGTGTGAAATCGGCGGCATGGCCGAGTTCACGCTTAACCCCTATGCCGGGGCGCATGGCGAGCTGACAGGCCTGATGGTAATCCGCGCCTATCATGACAGCCGCAACGACAAGAAACGCAATGTCGTGATTGTGCCCGACTCGGCCCACGGAACCAATCCCGCGAGTGCCGCCGTCGCCGGTCTCAAAGTGGTCGAGGTAAAGAGCCTGCCCGACGGGACTGTGGATGTCGATGCGCTTGCCGCGCTTCTCGACGATACCGTGGCTGCCGTCATGATGACCAATCCTAACACGGTCGGACTCTTTGAACACAACATCCCGCGCATTGCCAAGATGGTGCATGACGCAGGCGCGCTTCTCTACTATGACGGGGCCAACCTTAACCCTATGCTCGGTGTGGCGCGTCCCGGCGACATGGGATTTGACGTGATGCATATCAATCTTCACAAGACATTCTCGACTCCTCACGGAGGGGGCGGTCCCGGAGCCGGGCCGGTAGGCGTGCGCGCCGGGTTGGAGGAATTTCTGCCCAATCCGCGTGTCATCAAGAGTGACGACATGCTTTTCTGCGAGTTTGAGACAGTCAACGAGACAACCTCGCTCGGCCGCGTGTCGTCGTGGCTCGGTAATTTCTGTGTAGAGCTCCGGGCGCTTGCCTATATCCTGACGCTCGGACGCGAGGGATTGATGATGGCCGGAAAACTTGCGACGCTTAACGCCAACTATGTCAAGGAATCGCTGCGAGACCTCTATAAGCTGCCCATCGACCGTGTGTGCAAACATGAATTTGTGTTTGACGGGCTGGTTGACAAATCAACCGGTGTCACAACCCTCGATGTCGCAAAAAGGCTGCTTGACCACGGTTATCATGCCCCGACGATTTATTTCCCGCTGCTGTTCCACGAGTCGCTTATGATTGAGCCGACCGAGACCGAGAGCCGGGAGACACTCGACGGGTTCATTGCCGTGATGCGCGATATTGCCCGCGAGGCTGTCGAAAATCCGGAAACGGTCAGGAATGCGCCCCACGATACCCCTGTGCGCCGCCCCGACGATACGGCGGCCGCGCTGAAACCTGTCGTAACCTATCAGCAGATGATTGCCGATGACGAAAAGTGATGTTTTAATAATAGGAGCGGGCCCCGGCGGCTACAATACAGCCGTCGAGGCCCTCGGGGAGGGGTTGACGGTCACTCTTGTCGAGCGTGGAGAACTTGGGGGGACTTGTCTTAACCGCGGATGTATCCCGACCAAATGTTTCTGCCGGTCAGCCGATGCCGCGCTGACCCTTGCCGATGCCGCGCAGCTCGGTGTCGCTCCCGAGCCGGTCACCCCGTCGGTGAGTATGGAGCGGGTGGTTGCCCGCAAGGACGAGGTTGTCGCTCAGTTGCGCGAAGGGATAGCGATGTTGCTCAAAGGGGTCAACATCGTGCCGGGCGAGGCGCGGTTTGTCGACGAGTCTACCGTCGAGGTAAACGGCGAGACCTATACTGCTCCCAAGGTGATTGTCGCGACAGGCTCGCGCCCTGCCACGCTCGATATTCCCGGAGCGGAATATGCCATTACGAGCGACCGGTTGTTGTCATGGACTGATTTCACCCCCGAGTCACTTATAATAATAGGTGGCGGCGTTATCGGGATTGAGTTTGCATCTATATTCGCGGCTTTCGGCACAAAAGTTACGGTAATCGAGTATTGCAAGGAGATTTTGCCGTCGTTTGACAGCGAGATTGCCAAGCGGTTGCGCATGTCTCTGAAACGTCGTGGCATCGACATTGTCACGGGTGCCCGCGTGACAGCTATTGACACGCCTGAATGGACTGTGACCTACGAATGCAAAGGGAAAACCCAGTCAGTCAGCGCGGCAGCCGTCGTGATGGCTGTCGGCCGTCGGCCTGTTGTGCCTGATGGACTTGACAAGATAGTCAAGGAGTGGCACCGTGGAGCTGTCGTGGTCGATGATTCCATGAAAGTTCCCGGAACGGAAGGCCTGTATGCAGTCGGTGACGTCAACGGCCGCTGTATGCTCGCCCATGCAGCCGAGGCGCAGGGACTTGTCGCGCTCGGGCGCACGGATGTCAACCTCGGTGTGATTCCGAGTGCCGTGTTCTCGGTACCCGAATGCTCGATGGTGGGCATGACTGAGGAACAGTGTCGTGAATCAGGATTGAATTTCAAGGCCGGGAAAGCCTTTATGCGGGCCAATGGCAAAGCTCTTGCCATGAATGAGCCTGACGGACTTGTTAAAATCTTGATTGACGCTGACTCGCGCCTCATTCTCGGCTGCCACGTTGTCGGCGCCCATGCGGCAGATATAATCCAAGAGGTCGTGACCGTCATGTCGGCCTCGTTGACGATAGATGCCGTCACCGCCTCGATACATGCCCATCCCACGCTGTCAGAGGCTGTTCTCGCCGCCGCAAAAGCAATCCCGTGAGTGTGTCTTCAATCTTTTTGGCCGTCTCATTGTTTTAGAGATATGGAAAATGATACGATTCAGATAGAGACGCATCCTTGGGAACCTTTTATTCCCGACGGGGCAAAGATTCTCATCATGGGGACTTTCCCTCCCGGCAGTCACAGGTGGTCGATGGATTTCTATTATCCCAACCGCACAAACGACTTTTGGTTTATGATGGGGTTGATATTCATGGGTGACCGTTATGCGCTCTATGACCGCGGGACAAAGCTGTTCAATCTTGACGCGATAAAGCAGCTGCTCAACGAAAAAGGTATTGCCATGAATGATACCGGTTACAGAGTGCGCCGGCTGAAAGGGAACGCCTCTGACAAATTCCTCGAAATAGTCGAGCCGGTGGCACTGTATGATTTGCTTGCCAAGATGCCTCGGTGTCACACCGTGGCTACCACGGGCGAGAAAGCGGCCGGTGTCATCGCCGGGATAACCGGCACGCCGTTGCCCAAGATGGGAGAAATGGTCACTGCCGACGATGGCCTTGAGATATGGAGGATGCCGTCAACCTCCCGGGCCTATCCGCTTGCCCTCGAAAAGAAGGCCGCCTATTATGCCGGGATGTTCCACCATGCCGGAATCATGTAACCCTATAAAAATTGAACTGCACCCCCGACAGTCAGATGCGAAACTGACGGGGGTGCAGTTCAATTTTTATAAGGGTTACTTTATGGATTCAAGTTAGATGATGATTTTCTTGTAACGCGGGACGAGCAGCTTTATGGCACACCAAGCGAGGAGATAGGAGACGGCGCATACGCAGAACACAATCATGTAGGCGGCCGGTTTGCCCGCGAAACCCATGAACGAGAACGCGTCACCCATGCGCGCACCGTAGTCAAAGAGTATGCCTGAGCCTTGACAGATTATATAGGAGCTGATACCTCCGGCCATAGTCCCGATGCCGACGATGGAGGCCACTGTCGATGTGGGGAACATGTCGCCGATTGTCGAGTAGAGGTTGGCGCTCCAAGCCTGATGGGCAGCTCCGGCAAGTCCGATGATTACAGCGGGCCACCATGCCGAGTGTGCGCCCAGCGGCTGTGCAAAGAGGACGAGGAGGGGCACGAATGCAAACATGAGCATCGCCCTCATGCGGCCTTCGTAGGGATTCATGCCGCGTTTCTCGACAAAAATGCGTGGCAGATAACCGCCTGCGATTGACAGCACGGTCACGATGAGGTAGAGTGTGAAAATCAGTCCTTGTCCCATCGGGGTGTAAGACGCGTAGCCGAATTGGTCAGAGAAATAGGCCGGCGCCCAGAACAGGAAGAACCACCACACGCCGTCGGTCAATGCCTTGCCCATGATGAAGGCCCACGTCTGGCGGAATGAGAAACAACGCCAGAACGATATTGTCTCGGTCTGTTCGGCCTTGATTTCGGCCGCCGGTTCCCCGGCTTCGTCCTGCCTGATATAGTCAAGCTCGGCTTGATTTACAAACCGTGATTTCTCGGGCGAGGTGTATAGTGTGTTCCAAAATCCCATCCACACGAAACCGAGCGCGCCGATGATGATGAATGCCATTTCCCAGCCCAGCAAGTGAGCCAGCAGGGGGATGCAGAGGGGGGCGGCAAGCGCGCCTACCGATGCTCCCGAGTTGAACACTGCCGTGGAGAAGGCACGGTCCATTTTGGGGAAATATTGCGCGGTCACCTTGATTGCGGCAGGGAAGTTGCCGGCCTCGCCGAGGGCGAGCAGGGCGCGGCATCCGAGGAACAGCCACACGGATACCGTGGCAATCGACAGTGCCAGTGCCGAGCCGCTTTTCACGGCGGCGAGAGCCTCGACGCTTTCGAGACCTTCGATTTTCATCGTCAGCCACCCGCATCCCGCGTGGAGGCAAGCCGCGCCTGACCAGATGAAGATGGCCCAGAGATAGCCTTTGCGCGATCCCATCCAGTCGATGAATTTGCCGGCGACAAGGCTTATCGCGGCATAAAACAGCGAGAAGAATCCGGTGATTGTGCCGTAGTCACTGTCGGTCCAGTGAAATTCCGGGGCGATGAAATCTTTCCATGTCAGGGACAACACCTGACGGTCGAGATAGTTGATTGTGGTAGCGAAGAACAGCAGCGAGCAGATGACCCAGCGAAAATTGGTCCTTGTCTTTGCTGCCTCGATTGAAGTGGAGATTTCCATGATATATAGATTTAGGCGGCCGGTTAGAAATTGAAATAGTTTTTGGCGTTGAAATAGCTGATGTCGCGCACCATTGCGTCGACGCGCTCTTTCTCATATCCCGTGTAGGGTATAAGTCCTGCCTCGATGTCATTACCGATAAGGTTGCACAACGTGCGGCGGAAGTATTCGTGGCGGGGATAGGAGATAAATGACCGCGAGTCAGTCAGCATGCCGACGAAACGGCTCAGAAGTCCGAGTAGCGACAATGCGTTCATCTGACGCTGCATTCCGTCAATCTGGTCATTGAACCACCATCCCGAGCCAAACTGTATCTTTCCGGGAATGCTGCCGTCCTGAAAGTTGCCTATCATGGTGGCGATTACCTCGTTGGCGGCAGGGTTGAGGTTGTAGAGGATGGTCTTTCCGAGTTTGCCACGGCTGTTGAGGCGGTCGAGGAAACGGGCCATCGAGGTCGCGGTGGCAAATTCGCCGATTGAGTCAAAACCGGTGTCAGGGCCGATGAGCGACATCATGCGGGTATTGGAATTGCGGATGGTTCCGTAATGGAATTGCTGTGCCCAGCCCGAATCATGGTCCATCTCGCCGAAAACGAGCAGCATCTTGCTTTTGAACTTGCGGGTTTCCTCGGCGGTGAGGTTGTGTCCGGCATATACTTTGGCAAAGATAGCGGCAATTTCGTCATCGGTGAAATCGTCGGCATAAAATTCTTCCAGACCGTGGTCGCTTAGGCGGCATCCCATCGACTCGAAGAAATCATGGCGGCGTTGCAGCGCGTCGACCATGTCATTGAAGGTGTTTATGGTCACGCCCGAAACCTCGGCCAGCCGGCCGACGTAGGCACGGAACGCCTCGGGGTTTTCTACGGCCATTGCCTTGTCGGGTCTCCAAGTGGGGAGAACCTTGATTTCAAACCCGCTGTCGGCTATCGCCTTGTGATGCTCCAGCGAGTCCACGGGGTCGTCGGTCGTGCAGACCACCTCCACGTTGTAGCGGCGCATCAAGCCGCGCGCGGTCATCGACGGGTCGTTTTGCAGCCGGTCGTTGCATTTTTCAAAAATGTCCCGTGCCGTCTCGGGGTTGAGGCGGTCGGTTATGCCGAAAGCTGTTTTCAGTTCAAGGTGGGTCCAGTGGTAAAGCGGGTTTCGGAAGGTGTAGGGGACAGTCTCGGCCCATTTTTCAAACTTTTCCCAGTCGCTCGTGTCCTTGCCGGTTATGAACCGCTCGTCGACACCGTTGGAACGCAGCGCGCGCCACTTGTAGTGGTCGCCTCCGAGCCACAGCTCGGTAATCGAGCTGAAACGGTGGTTGCGGGAAATCATCGCGGGGTCGAGATGACAGTGGTAGTCAATTATCGGCAGGTCGGCTGCATGTTCGTGGTACAGTTGTTGTGCCACGGGTGTCTGAAGTAAAAAATTGTCGGTATTAAATTGTGTCATGGTTCCGGTGTAGTGTCTTTGTTATTTCTGATTTTATTGATAATGTTGGTCAGAGACCAAGCTACAAGCCGCCCGCTGCGGTCGAGCACAAGGATGCCTCCGAGGATTATCAGGAGAATTCCCGTCAGTGTCTTGAGATAGCGCAGACTGCGGGGGGTAAGGAAATCAAGCATTTCGTCTTGGCCGGTGATGGCCGACATGGCTGCGTAGTTGATTGACGCGAGCGAGCGTTTCCATTGTACCACGCCGTCGTTGAGATAGACGAGCCCCACGTTACCGCGCGCGAGTTCCTTGATGAGTGTAGGTTCAGCCGAATAGATTTCGTAGTCGGCCATCGATATGTCGCGCCAGTAGTCGTTGTCTTCGGCACTGTTGCCTATAAGGGTCACCAGCGACCCGCCACGGCCCGAGATAAAGTCGTTGAGGTCGTTTATCTTATAGGAGGAAGAAAGGTCGGCACGGTGAATATCGGGAATCGTGACGATAAACTGCTCGCCGCTGTTGCTGATAATGTAGGGGGCGACATCCTCCCCGTCCTCGATAATGGTGAATCCGTCGTCGGCATGTTCGTTTCCTGAAATCAGGTGACGGTCGACGAATACCCAAGCTGTGTCTTCGGGAAGGTCGTCTTCAGTGAATGCCCTTTGCTGTCCGTCGCGCTCATAGATGAATTCATATACGGCCTCGTTGTCTTCATCATCTTCGCCACCGGCGGTAGATGACGGTATCAGCTCCACACCCTCGCTGAACCGCCGGAAGTCAAGCATGGGTTGCACGTTGAAGCCGTAGACCTCGATAATGAGAATATAGAGAGTCGCAAGACCGCCTATAACCCACTGGATATAGGTGCCGTACAATCCGTTTACGCAGTTGTTGTAAATTGCCAGATAGACGAGGGCGGCGGTGATGAAGATGTTTTTGACAAAGGTTGCAGTGTTGGAGATTACCCAGAAGTCGCCGAAGCATCCGCAGTCGGCCACCGGGTTGGCGATAGCGATATAGGCCGAGAGGGGCAGCATCCCGCACATGATGAGCAGAAGTCCCCACACTGACATGTGCCTGTAGGTGCCGAAGAATAGCAGCAATCCCCAGATGAACTCGACAGCAGCAAGCAATCCGGCTCCGATTGTGATAATTGACTCTGGCACGCTGAGGTTCCACACAGTCAGATACTCGCTGATTTTATATACGCTCCCCCACACGTCGATACCCTTGACGAATCCCGACATGATAAAGGTCGCGCCGATGGCGAGTCGCAGCAGCCACACTATTGCCGGAGTCAGCCGTGCGTGGATGTCAGCAAGCCGCGCCATCTTCCTCGGTCAGTTTGATGATTCCGAAAACGGCATAGTTGACCATGTCCATGTAGTTGGCGTCTATTCCTTCTGAAATGATGGTTTTGCCACGGTTGCTCTCAATCTGCTTGGTCCGCTGAATCTTGGTTAGAATCAGGTCGGTATAAGAGTTTACGCGCATACCGCGCCACGCTTCCCCGTAGTCATGGTTCTTGGCTTTCATCAGCTCGGCGGTCATGGCTGCATAACGGTCATATAGCTCCATTGCCTGCTGTGCTGAAATATCGACGTTGTCGGCAGCACCGAGCCGGAGCTGGATGAGACCTACGATGCCGTAGTTGACGATGGCTATAAATTCGGGAAGAATGCCTTCCTGTACCATGGCCTCGGTTTCTTCAAGAGTGCGTATCCGCTTGGCCTTTATAAAAAGCTGGTCGGTGATGGAGCAAGGGCGCATGATGCGCCACGACGCGCCATAATCGGTGAGTTTTTTTTCAAAAATATCGCGGCACGACTTCAAAGCGGCCTCAAATTGACGGTTGGTTTTATCTGACATGGGATTGAATCAATGTTTAATCCACAAATTTAAAGATTTTTTTTCAGACGGGTGGAAATTGTTTAATCAATTTTTAGTGAAAATGTGACCTGACTTGTAAGCCTGACTTGTAAGCGGGTCGCAGGATTAAACGGTTGTAAAACAGAAATACAATTTCCCGAAGTGTGTTTTTCTCTTTGGACGGTTTTAAGTTAAAATGACATTAACACGATAAATATGGCGAATTAAAGTTAAAGCACTTGCGTAATAATCAGGGAGTTAGTAATTTTGCAATGCGAAAATAATCTGTGACAATATCCATAAGACACGATTAAGGGGAGCCTTTTTTATCCCCTGATTTTGCACCATTATTTTTTCAAGGAGGCTCGTTTGGCCCCGTCTCGTTAACCGTCCTCTCTACCCCTCGTGGCGGCGATGTGGAATCCGGGTCTCCTTTTTAGTAACTCTGAACCATACTCTAAAACAAACATAACTTAGAAACAATCATTTTCCATAATCTCTAAAAACAATCAATAATCTCATAACTCTCTAAATTTTAGACTGACCATAATGTCCGTTATCTCCATTAATATTGGCTTTTTGTGCTGATTATCTCTTTCTCTGATGGAGATTTATGGCTGCAGTTGCGTTGTCGGTATCGATTTGAGAAAATATAACCGATAATTAGAATTGATGATTATTATTCCCGAGCGTTCTCTGCGTGATGCAGGGAACGCTTTCCTGTTATGTCGAGAGGTGAAATTACTCGCTGATTCCGTATCGGCGGAGCAGTGTGCGGTATTCCTGCGTGTTTTTGAAACGGGTGATTGCCGCGTCGATAGAATCGGCTCTCGCCGTGCTGTCACGCGACATTACCCATGACTGGAACTGCGTGAATGATATGGGGGTGGAAATGTCGGTATCGGGATAGTCGGCTGCAAGCCGGACGGCTGTCGCGCGGTTGACGACGGCGAGTGGAATTTCGCCTGTGGCAGTCAGCATGAACAGTTGCTCGGCACCGTAACCGCTGTCTTCGATGACATAAATAGTGTCTCCAATCTCGTGGGACAGGTTCCGCAGCCTGTCGGCGGCGGGGGAACCTGAGGGAACGTAGACTGTTTTCCGGGCAAGGTCGAGCTGTGAATGGACAGTGGTGTCGTTGCTGACGAGTATCTGTCGGTCAAGATGTACCGGTTCGGTAAACCTGTATTTTTCTTTAAATCCCGATGTTACGGGAATATCGGCGACCACGATGTCAAATTTTCCCGATTCCAGTCCGTCGAGGGCTCCGTCAATGGATGCGACAGGATGGAATTTTAGTTTCATTCCTTCCCGGGACAAAATCATGCGCAGCATGTCATAATTGAAACCGCCCAGTGTGTCGTCGTAACGGTATAGTGACAACGGCGAGTATTCGATGGCCACGTTGATTGTATCACCGTTTCCCGGATAAAACCTGCGTGTGTTGTCTCTAACCTGCGTGGAACATTCCCTGAGCAGGAACATCGCGGCAATTACGGCGACAAGCAGTGTGACGAGTATTTTCAGCGATGGTCTGATCATGTCGTGCTAATTGTTGAAATCTACCGAGACTCCCATCTGGAAGCGGCGCGGGTTGATGGGGTAGTGTGGCATCGAGAAATAGTTGTTGTCACCGATTATGCCTTGGTTGACATGGGAGAACAGTACATAGAATCTCGCCTTGGAGAGTTTCATGTTGATATAGGCGTTCATCAGCGGGTAGTTGCCGCACTTGATTTCGTTCTGGTTGTAAAATGTCATCGTGGCGGGCTGGTAACCGGGGGCCATGTATTTTGTGTAGTAGTCGCAGTCGATGCCAAACTGCACGTCAAGCACCCTCGCAACCTTGAAAAGGAGGAAAAGGTTGGAGTAAACGGTAAATTTGGGCAGCGGAATGACACTCTCGGCGGTCGATGTCTGAAGAATCAGCCTGTTGTTCCAGTTGAGGATACCGGCCTTGAAATTCTGTTCGAGTGACGCGCTGAATATCTGAACGTTGCTTCCGTATTGCACGGGGAGGGCCTTTTCGTTGAAATAGATGTGGTTCTGGATGTTTTCGATACCCACGTTGATGCGGCTGCGGGTGTGGGGGATATTCAACACGCCGCCCACTCGGAAACTGCGGGTTTTTCCGAAGTCGTTTTTCCAGATGAAATGGTTGGACACATAGTTGTTGAGCAGGTAGGCCGGAGTCTCGTTTTTGAATCTTCCGTAGGCCATGATTGTCACCGTGTCGCCAAAGAGTCGGAAACGGGTCGAGACGTTTCCGTCGACATCTATTTCTCCTGCAGCGGGGCCGATGATTCCGAATCGTGCCGTTGCCTCGTAGTTTAGCAGTGTGCCCTGATGTTTGGTCAGTTGTCCGCCCACCCACAGGAGGTTTTGCGTGACATGGGGTGTCACGGCACTGCTGTAAGGGTAGGGCGTCAGACCTTCGGGCCGGTCAGGGCCGCTTGTCGGTATGGTGTCGGGCTGGAGGGTGTATTTTCTTATTTCATGTGTGGCGAATGCCGAGAGACCGGCCTTGGCATACTTGTTGAAGCCTTCGAGCAGTGATATGCCAAATGTGTTTTTAAGCGACCAATAGGAAGTGCGGTCGTCGGTGCCGTTCAACGACAGATAGCGGTTTTCCCAAAAGTCGGCATCCTCGGTTGTGCTGGTGTTGAGAAAATGATGCCGTCCGTTCCTGTATTCGAGGGTCCAGATAAAGCTCGATACCGGGATATACTCGCGCGCTATAACCGAGTCGGTAAATACTGAGTCGTGTGTCTCGTGCCAGTAGCCGACTTTGTAGCGGTTGTTGAGAAACAGTTCCCCGCCCACTACGCGGCTGTGGGCCGCAGTCAGGCGTGTGGGGATAGTCTTGGCATCTATCTTGGACACGCCGCCTTGCAGCTCGGCCGGGTCGGTTATGTAAAGGTCGTCGGTGATACCTCCGTTTTCTTTGTTAAGGATGTTCCAGTGGTTATAGAACATCTGCATTTCATACCGATCGCCGATGTAAGATCCTGACAGTCCCCACACGAGTCCTTTGGCGGCCTGATAGTTGTAACTGCCTTTGGAATAGAGGTAATCAAGGTTGGCTCCTATTTGCAGCCGCTTGTTGGCGTTGCCTGAAAATATCATTTTCAGCCGCTCCTGTGAGTTTTCTTTGCCGCCGCCGGTGTTGTAGCTCAGCAGGGTCATCGGGATGCGGGTGTTGTAAAACTTGTGGTTGTCGATTGAAGGGAGCCATGCCCTCAGACCGTCACGGAAGAAAAATTCCCCTACGGGCTTGCGGTCCATGAAAATCATGTTTTCTCCTGCCGCGCCGAGGTTGCCGGTGGTCGCGTAGGCCGGAGAGACCTGCGCCGGGATTGACAACTGGTAGTAGTTGTATAATAATGTGTCGATGGTTGCCGGTTCGCGTATCCCGAGAGGGGGCAGGACCTTCCATGCATAGGAGGACGCGACTACCGGGCCCTTGGCCCATGCCATCAGGGCCGTCAACGCTGTTATGACGGTGATGAAAATTCTGATTTGCTTCATTTCAACTGCAAAGGTAGCAGATTACAATAAATAATGAAAGTCAAACCACGGTTAAATTTTGTTTGCAGGGTTAAAATAAGTCAGAATGAGTATCGGTTCTGACAAGCGAAATGATTTTTAAACAACCTCTGAATATTACCCGGGACAAAACCGAGTTTTGCAACACCTTCTTATTACAGCAGCGGGCTGAGGAGGCGGGTGACCGATTCCTTGATTTTCTGACTGCGGGGACGGTGCCGCCATTGCGGTGCCCTGACGCGGGTGGATTCCCGCATGTCGAGGTGGAACTGTCCGGCAAGCACGCGGTTTTCTTCGGGGGAATAAAACAAGATGTTTTCTTCGAAATTGTGGTCAAAACTGCGGAAGTCGAAATTGGACGAGCCTGTCATTGAGAAATCGTCATCGACAACGAGTACCTTGCAGTGGAGCATCCCGCCCTCATAGAGATATATCTTTATTCCGGCCATCAGGCAAGCCTCGATATAGCTCATCGAGGCATAGGTCAGGATGGCCGAGTCGCTGTGGCGCGGCATCATGACGCGCACGTCGACACCGCTCAGGGCCGCAGCCTGAAGGGCTTTGAGCAGTCCGTCGGTCGGTAGGAAATAGGGGGTCTGCAGCAATATCCTGCGTCGTGCCGAGGCTATCGCTTTCAGATAGACCATCGACATGTTGCTCCATCGTCCTGTGGGGCCGCTTGCCACAAACTGTATCATGCTTGACCGGTCCGGGCTGTCGGCCGTGCTGTCGACAGGGTCGGTGAGCAAAGGCTGGCCCATAAAGCTCCAGTCGATGGCAAAGTTGTACTGCAACCCGGCGACGGCAGGGCCTGTAACGCGCACGGCTGTGTCCCGCCACTGTTCAAATTTCTTTCCGCCATCGATATAGCGTGTTGCGATGTTCATACCACCGATATAACCCACCTTGCCGTCGATGATTACAACCTTGCGGTGGTTGCGCCAGTTGACACGGGTTGCCCAGCGCGGGAAATTGATGCGGAAAAACGAGTGAACCTCTATCCCGGCCTTGGTCATGCGGTCAAAGTAGGCCCGGTCTGTGTCAAACGACCCCACATAGTCGTAGATCAGCCTCACTTTCACACCGGCCTTGGCCCGCTCGACGAGGATGTCGCTCAGCTGCTGTCCCAAGGCATCGTCACTTATAATATAATATTGTATATTGATGTAGCTGACGGCCTGACGAAGGTCGGCAAACTGGGCGTCAAACATCGGCTGTCCCCGATGGAAGATTTTGACACTGTTGCCGGTATAAAAATGAGAGCCTACGAGGGAGTCAATCAGCTTGACAAGCCTCGTGTTTTCGGGCGAAAGGCGCGTCTGGTTCCCTCGGGACGGCTCGTTGCTTTCGGCCAAGGCAAGGCGGCGGCGTTTGCGGCGCGAGAGCATCCGGGTGTTACGGAGACTTTGCCCTACGAAAAGGTACAGCAATATGCCCCCTGCCGGAAACAATATCAGGACCGTTATCCATGCAAGGGCCTTGACCGGGTTGCGGTTTTGCCTGACGACGGCGACCACGGCGGCAATAACGACAAGAACGTATGCCGCAATTCCTGTCCATAACAATATTGTCAACAGATGATGGCCCATAAGCGATAATTGATAAATGAAATATCATTTCACATTAAATAACACAGATACATGCTGTTCAGTTCTCAATGATTCAACACGAAACCTCATATTTTCACATAATAATCTCTCCTCACTATTGACATTGTGCCGCTGATGTGTTATTTTTGCATTAACCAATCACAACAACAATGAAGCGCTTAATCTACACACTCATTCTCGCATTATTCGCAATGGTCGCCGTTGCTGAAAATCCTGTTACACACGCCTCTGACGACGTTCCGGGGCCGGTGTTGACCGATTCGGCCGCAGTGGCTCGCCTTATGTTTTGGAATCAGACCGCGACCACCAAGGCCGCTCACGACTGGGCCGCTATTGCCGCCCCGATAGTGAGCGGATGCCGCACCAACATGGAGAAGGCGCGGGCAATCTACCGATGGCTGTGTGACAACATCACTTATGATTATACCTACACCATATATGATGCGGCTACCTGCTATGAACGCCGCACGGGAGTGTGCAATGCCTATTCGCTTCTGTTTTGCGAGCTTGCCCATGCTGTCGGCATCAAGGCTTATCGGGTTGTCGGGGATGCGAAGACGAGCCGCGAGGACCCTTCGGCAACCGGCTTGCATGCATGGGTAAAAGTGGTGCTGGACGAGGCGGGTAAATTTACAATTCTTGCCGATCCCACATGGGGCGCGGGACATCAGGCCGATACATGGTTCAACGTGGACCCTTCGTGGATGCTGTTCACTCATCTGCCTGAAAACCCTGCCGACCAGCTTGTGCCCGACAAGCTCGACAAAGCGACGTTTCTGACGCTGCCCTATATATTTGCCGGAATCAAGATACTCGGTATCAAGGGTAAGCCTTACCTTGAAAGCTACCGCAACGGCCGTCACATCTACATTCCGTCATTCAGCAATTCGGCATTGCGAAATGATGAAAAATACACCATGCCGCAGACAGGCACTCTCTGCGTGGGGAAAACCTATAATTTTGTCGTCACCGGAAACCGTGAGCCGAGCTGCTTTGGAGCCGGCGCACAAACCAATGTCATGCGCCGCAACCGCACATGGACACTGTCGGTGCGCCCCACTGAAGTCGGCAACCTTCACATTAACCTTGGGGACAACTGGGTTGTGACCTACAAGGTCGAACGAATACAGGTGTCAGGACGTTGATTTTGATTTGGTATTTCCCGGGAGAATTGCTACCTTTGCTTTCATGAAGCATCAGTTGATATTCCCTGTTATAGCGGCCTCGTTGCTGTCATTGGCATCATGCAGCCATCTTTCGCCCGAAGCCAAGAAGATGGTGGGTGATTATTATATCCCTGAAATATCCGAGGACGAGCCTGTCATGGAGCTGAACGGCGACGGGACTTGCCTGTTCCGCGCCATCAAGCCGGGGGTGCTGACCTATGCCGTGCGTGGAACTTGGGACGTGGTCAATGACTCGCTTACGGCACAGCTTGACCCGGCCACGCTGGAATGGGATGGTGACAGCCTGTCGATAGGGGAATTCCCGGTAAAAAGTTCCCGCCGCATCGTGATGTTCAATGACATGAATCTTGAACTTGAAAATGAGGGAATCCAATACATGTACCACCGCCGCAACAAATGATTCAAGGAAAGGCTATGAAAAATAAGATATTAATGTTTTTATCAGGGGTCGGATGCGTTCTTGCATTTGTAGCTTGCGGCGACAGCTCGTCGCGTGTAGCCGGCCGGCTTTCCGAGGCCGAGAGTGCCATAGCGGCCAATGACGTTGACGCAGCCCTGCACCTCTGCCGCGCTGTCAATGATTGCCGCAGTGACAGCCAGATGGCGGTGTCGGAACTTGGCCGTCTTTCAATCCTGTACATGCAGTTGAGTGACCGCACCGACGACACTGACAATGTTGATCTTGCTGTCGACTGTTATCGGCAGGCTTTTGCCGTGAACCCTGACTCGGCCCGGGCGTTTTATTCGTCACTGCCACGGGACGACGACAAGTATGTCATGATGCTGGCTACCATCGCCGGGACACTTGACAATCCCCCCTCGCTTACCGAGGAAGAACCTGATTCACTGTCATTGGAATTCTGACATTATGGACTGGAAAGATAGCCTTAATGCCCTTAGGCATTCGCTCCCCGAGGGGGAGGAGCCGGTAAATGAAACCGATATCGTGCCGTCAACCAAACTTCCCGTACTCGAAATTGTGCTTGAGCGCAAGGGGAGGGGTGGAAAGACCGCTACTATTATAGCCGGATTTACATGCGGCGATGACGAGCTTGCCTCGATTGCCGCGACATTGAAATCAAAGCTCGGCACTGGCGGCTCGGCCCGCGGCGGCGAGATTCTGATTCAGGGCGACCGCCGTTCTGACGTGCGACGTGTTCTTGCAACCCTCGGCTATACCCGCGTCAAGGGAATGTAATCTCAAATGACTTAACATGCTTCGCGTCTACAAGGCTTCAGCCGGGTCGGGAAAAACTTTTACTCTCGCCCGTGAATATATAACTCTCGTTCTCGGTACAAAAGGCGAGGACGGCCGTTACCGTCTTAACCGTTCCCGCCGTGAAATGCATCGGTCGATTCTCGCCATAACCTTTACCAACAAGGCTACCGAGGAAATGAAAAGCCGCATAATCCACGAGCTTGCAGTGATTGCCCGGCTGGAACCCGGCTGGACCAAGGAGAGTCCTTACAGTGACTATCTCATGAATCTTTACGGATGCTCGCGCGATGAATTGCGCGAGGCGGCCGCCAAGGCTCTGAAAGACCTCCTTTTTGACTTCAATTTCTTTCACATAAGCACCATTGACGCGTTTTTCCAAGTCATATTGCGCACATTTGCCCGCGAGGCCGAGCTGACAGGCAGCTATGACGTGGAACTTGATGACAAATATGTGATTGCAAGTTCGGTAGACCGTCTTTTTGAAGACCTCAACCACAGGGATGACCCCGAGGCGCGCCGGATAACGGCGTGGCTCAAAGCCTACATGAAATCGCTTATCGACGAGGGATACTCATTTAATATTTTTAATCGGGACTCGGAGCTGCACAGCGGTTTGATACAGTTCATCGACGATGTGTCCAATGAGACGTTCATGCTCAACTATGAGTCCATGATGGCCTATCTTGGCGACAGTGACCGCCTTGTGGAATTTGCCCGCGAGCTGAACCGTATCGCGGCGGCCAACAAGGCACGGACATTGAATGCTTGCTCCGGCGCTATGGCCGCAATCGTTGCTGCCGACCTTGACAAGAAGAAACTCGTGACGGCAAATTTTGTAAATCTGTTGAATAAATGGATTAACGGTGGCGGATATCATAAAAGCGGCTATGGAAAGACCGGCGAGAATATCCTTCTTGATGTTGAAAACGCCTATAGCGCAGCCGGAAAAACATCTTCACTCCGCACACAGGCCATAGACGCACTCATCATCGAGGCTGTCGAGTCAATGAGAGTCATAATGGAAGAAAATCAGTTTGTCAACTGTGTCCGCAAAAATCTTTACACCCTCGGCCTGCTGTCGCGCGTCTACTCATCGATTGACGATTATCGCAAGGAACACGAAACCATTCTGCTCAGTGACACCAACTCGATTCTGAAACGCATTATCGGCGATGCTGACACGCCGTTTGTCTATGAGCGCGTGGGAGTGTGGTTCAACCATTTCCTGATTGACGAGTTTCAGGATACCTCGCGTATGCAGTGGGACAACCTGCGCCCATTGCTCAACGAGAGCCTTGCGACCGACAATGACAATCTTGTCATCGGTGACTTGAAACAGTGTATCTACCGTTTTCGTGGCAGTGACCCGTCGCTTATCAGCAATGTCCATAACGATGTCGTCGGTCACGCCGAAGTGCGTGGCGAGCTGCTTGCCGACAATACCAACTGGCGCAGTTCGGCCGAGGTCGTGAGGTTCAATAACACGCTGTTCACCCTGATGGCTTCGGAGATGGGGTTTTCCGAGCAGTATGCCGGAGTGGCGCAGCTTGTTTCTTCAAAGCATTCTGACCATCACGGATATGTGAAACTGTCACGCATTTCAGGGAAAAAAGTAAAAGCTGACAGCGATGGCTCGGAGGAATATGAGCCTCGCCGGGCCGCGCTTGAGATTATGGGCAACGAGATTGCCCGCGAGCTGCAGGCCGGGTATCGGCCTGCCGACATCGCTATTCTCGTGCGTGGTCGCAAGGATGGTGTTGACGTGATTGACTATCTGCTTGAACGGGGTGCATCTGACCCGCTTTTCAGGGAAATGCGCATTGTCTCCGATAACGCGCTGCTCGTTTCGCGCTGTCGCTCGGTCAGGCTTATCGTCAGCGTGTTGCGCTATATTTCTTCGAGCGACTTTGTCTCGTCTCCTTCACGCAAGTCCCGTCGCGAGATTGCCCGGTTGCTCAATCGTTACGAGTATCTGCTCAGTCGGGGCGCCGCTCCTTCCGAGGCTCTTGACGGGGCCATTCATTCTCCCGATTCGGTCGAAGAACTGGTGATGGAGGTGACCGATATGGACTGTGTGAACCTGACATCCATTGTTGAGCGCATCATATCGCGGTATATCTCACCCGACGACCTTGCCCGCGACAATATATTTATCACTGCCTTTCAAGACCTTGTGGCTGATTTCAGCGACCGCGGTGCAGCCGATGTCAGCGCATTTCTGAAATGGTGGGACGGCGCCGGGAGTAAAGTCGCTGTGGCGGGTGCTCCTGACGGGAAAGCTATAACCATTCTGACAATACACAAGGCTAAAGGTCTTGAATATAAATGTGTCCATATTCCGTTTGCCGGACTAAGCCTCGAATCGGGTGACATAAAATGGTTCGATACCGTCGGCGTTTTCCCCGGAATAGACCCGGCCATCGTGCCGCCGCTTATTCCTCTGTCGTGTTCTTCGGCCCTTGCCGAGACCCCCGTCAGAGGGCAATATGAACAGTATGTCTGCGAAAATCTCCTTGACGAGTTCAACGTGCTTTATGTTGCTTTCACCCGAGCCGTCGACGAGCTTGTCGTCACGCTGACCGACGATGTCGGCGAGTCGTCCATAAACCGTTTTCTGTTCAGTGCTGTCGAAAAAGCCACGCCTGACACATGTGTCACTCTTGAACACAATGCCGGGATTGACAGCAGCCGTGACCGGCACCTGTCTCCCTTCATCCCGTTGCAGATGTACGAGGGGGATGTGCTGACTCTCGGCTCCCCGTGCCGCCCCTCTCATGAGGAAAAAGAGATGCCCACGGCTATGGAACCGGCCGAGACGATAGAGATGACCGACTATTATGCCAACGACCGTGCCGACCTGTGGGCCGATACCCGCATTGACTCGATTCGTGACATCACCGTTGCCCGCGAGCGCGGAATAATTCTTCACGACCTCATGTCGCGCATCCGCTCTCCACGCGACATCGCCCGGGCCATGCGCCAGTCAACCCGGGCCGGAATGATTCCCGACAGCGAGGCCGATGAAATATTGGACCTCATTACCCGCCGTGTCAATGACCCCGGGGTCAGCTCGTGGTTCAATGGATTTTCACGCCTGCTGATGGAACGCCCCGTCATTACCAGCAGTGATGACTCGCAACGCCCCGACCGTGTGGTGTGGACTGCCGATGGGACAATCGATGTCATTGACTATAAATTCGGCATCGAGCGTCCGGCCCGTTACGCGCGTCAGGTCAGCCGCTACATGTCACTTCTGCGCGACATGTACCCATCCACGCCGGTCAGAGGTTATATATGGTACCTTGACACCGGTGAAATCGTCCCTGTGAAGTAGCCTATTTTGAACCGTGATGATCGGAGTTTTTTAATTTTAATTGTATGGGCACAATGTACCAAGTATTGACCGGCTTGTCTCCCATTTTCCCCGGAACGAATTTAGGCAGTTTTTTAACAGCATTTACAACCTCCGAATCAAATGGCTCTCCTGCAGACCTTACATCTTCGATGCGCCCGACCTCGCCTGTTTTAGTCACGACAAATCTTACTACTACCCTTGCCGAAGACCACTCTAAGCAGGCTGATGGTATTTGTAGTTGGTCGACTACATATTTTAGCAAAGCTACTTCGCCGCCCGGAAATTGCGGCTTGTGTTCCACGACATTGTAAATGTAGTCATCCCCTTCCTGACGCATAAGTTCCTCTTGAACATCGATATCTCCGACGACAACTTCCTCTCTCGTAGTGGCACGTTTTTTATCCTCGTTGCCGGTCGACACAGATTCCGTTGCGGAGGCTGACACCTCGACAGTGGAGCCGATTCCCGCCAAAACAGCTGCGGAGATTCCGGCAAAGGCAATTGCTTTTCCCGCGATGCGTCGGGCCGAAAGCTGCATTTCGAGATAACGCACTTCCGCCTCGCATTTGGGGCAAGTCCCCGCGCAGTCGCCTTGATAGCGACATTCCGAGGTTACAAACTCGATGTCATTGGCCTCGGCTATCTGTCGGCGAATCTCTTTAAGAATCCGGCAAGTCGTTTTTCCGCGTGTCATATCGCTTGAATATAGAGGATTAGATTACGAGGATTAGATTGCAAAGATATTATATAAAGGGGATAATGCCAAAAATAAAAGACACCTTTTCAGACAAAAATATTTCTAATAAGTCTAATAAGTCGACAATTTTGTCGAAGCCCGCAGGGCGATATTGTGTTAAACCCCGCATGGAGCGCAGCGGAATGCGGGGTATCGGCATCAACCAAAACTCAGGAGCCCGCAGGGCGATGTGATGGTAATGTGGCGATTAGCTTAGGCCAAAATAAACAACAACGATTCCGGTTCAATCAAATTTTCAGCGACTATTTTGACCACTATTATGCCAAAGTACGTTGATTTCGATTTTTTATTGTAATTTTGCGGGCGAAAAAATTTAAACACAATGAATGCATGGCTGACAGTGGGACTGCTTGTTGTCTCCAATATCTTTATGACTTTTGCGTGGTACGGTCATCTGAAATTGCAACAGATGAAGGTTTTCACGTCAGATACGCCGCTTTATGTGGTAATCCTTGTGTCATGGGGCATAGCGCTGCTTGAATACTCATGTCAGGTTCCTGCCAACCGTATCGGTTATGAGGGAAACGGTGGCGCTTTCTCGCTGATGCAGCTCAAAGTCATTCAAGAGGCGGTCACACTGGTCGTCTTCACCGTGTTCACAGTCGTGTTTTTCCGCGGCGAAACGCTTCAGTGGAACCATTTCGCCGCATTCGTGTGCCTCATCCTCGCAGTCTATTTCGTGTTTATGAAATAGGTCTTACTGGTGGCTGGCCTTGTAATAAAGGATGACGGCGATGATGGTGTAGAGGATGTTGGGAATCCACATCGCAATCATCGGGGAGGTGTAGCCCGACACGGCAAATGTCGAGGTGACCGTCATAAAGAGGATGTAGCTGAAACTCAGCACGAGGCCGATGCCGATATTGATGCCCATTCCGCCTTTTACCTTGCGGGATGACAGCGACATGCCGATAATCGTGAGTATAAAGGCTGCCGCCGTCATGGCATAGCGGCGGTGATTTTCGATTTCAAATGACTTGATATTGGCGACACCTCGCGCTTTCTGCCGCGAGATATATTCTTGCAAGGCGGGCGAGGTCATTGTCTCGTGGTCGTTCTTGGAGATGAGGAAGTCACGCGGCTCGATGGGGATGACGGTATCGAGGCGCGCCCCACGACGTATTGTCTCGCGAGTGCCGTCAAAGTCGCGTATCATGTAGTCGCGCACCTGCCAGTTGTAAAGAGTGTCCCAGCGGATTGTCTGCGCGGTCAGCCTCGACACGAGTTTCTTGTCCTTGAAGGTTTCGAGAGAAAATTTATAGCCTGTCTTCTGAGTGTTGTCATAACGGCTCATGTAGGCGATTTGTCCCTTGGCGACCTGCAACTGGATGTTTGTGCCATAGTCCACGCGTTTGTTTTTGACATAGGTATTGGTATAGTCGATGCGTTTGACATTGGCCGGGGGGATAATGTATGCGCTCAGCATGTAAGTCGCCAGCGCGATGATGGCCGCGCTGATGAGGTAGGGGCGCATAAACCGCCGGTAGCTCATGCCGGTGGAGAGCATCGCGATAATTTCGGAATTATCGGCGAGCTTGGAGGTGAAGAAGATGACGGCAATGAATGTGAAAAGCGGGCTGAATTGGTTGGCAAAGTATGGGAGAAAGTTGACAAAATAGTCAAATATAGTGGCTTTCAGCGGTGCTTTGAGGAAAGAGTCGAGTTTCTCGTTGACATCAAACATGATTGTGATTGCCAGAATGAGGACAATCGCAAAGACGTAGGTTCCGAGGAACTTCCTTATTATGTATCCGTCAAGGATTTTAAATGGTTTCATTTCAAAAAATGAAAAATGACAAATAACAGATGAAAAATCTGCTATCGAAATTTGAAATTGATTACGGTGGTTCTGTTATTTGTTATTTATTATCTGTAATTTGTTATCTATCTTACAGCCTGCGTGTTACCCGCTCGACCATTTCAGTCTTCCACGACTTGAAATCTCCGGCCAAAATGTGGCGGCGCGCTTCTCCGACGAGCCACAGGTAGAAAGCAAGGTTGTGAATCGAGGCTATCTGCATTGCAAGCAACTCGTTGGCTATGAACAGGTGGCGGACGTAGGCTTTGGTGTAGGCCGTATCGACATAGCTCGGGCCGTCTTCTTGTAAAGGAGAGAAATCGTCGGCCCATTTTTTGTTGCGCATGTTCATTATGCCGTGTGCGGTAAAGAGCATGCCGTTGCGGCCGTTGCGGGTGGGCATCACGCAGTCCATCATGTCAACACCGCGGTCAATGGCTTCGAGAATATTGGCGGGCGTTCCCACCCCCATGAGGTAGCGAGGCTTGTCGGCGGGAAGGATTTCATTCACCACTTCGATCATTTCATACATTTTCTCGGTGGGTTCCCCGACCGCCAGTCCGCCGATTGCATTCCCGTCGGCGCCGAGGTCAGCGATAAACTTGGCCGACTCTCGTCTGAGGTCGGGATAGGTGACTCCCTGCACGATGGGGAAATAAGCCTGACGGTAGCCATAAAGCCCTTCGGTCTCTTTGTAGCGTTTCCAGCCGCGGGCGAGCCAGCGGTGGGTGAGGCCGAGCGATTTCTTGGCATAGTCATAGTCGGCTGTACCGGGAGGGCATTCGTCGAGAGCCATCATGATGTCGGCCCCGATGACACGCTCGATGTCAACCACCCCCTCGGGAGTGAACAGATGGCGAGAGCCGTCGATGTGGGAGCGGAAATGCGCGCCCTCCTCGGTCAGTTTTCGCTGTCCCGAGAGAGAGAACACCTGAAACCCTCCGCTGTCAGTCAGAATGGGGCGTTCCCATCCGTTAAATTTGTGCAATCCACCGGCCTGACGCAGGACATCGAGTCCCGGGCGCAGATACAGGTGATAGGTGTTTCCCAAAATAATCTGGGCTTTTATATCGTCACGCAACTCGCGCTGATGCACGGCCTTGACGCTGCCCACAGTGCCTACAGGCATGAAGATGGGTGTCTCGATTGTACCGTGGTCGGTCGTGATAAGTCCGGCACGGGCACCGGAACCGGGGGCGGTTGCTTGAAGAAGGAAATCCATAATTCTTGAACTAATAATGAAATGCAAAGTTACAATTTTTTCCAAAACTGTGCAATGCGGTGTTTTTGGCAATACATTGTCAGTTTTTGAGAAATAATCGCTATCTTTGCACCCTATATGCAGAACGGAAGGTTTGTACATAATATAGATTTCGCTGCGGCGACTGAGGTTCTCGACTTGATAAAGGAGTCGGATAAAATTGTCATAACATGTCATGTGTCGCCCGACGGGGATGCCATCGGTTCTTCACTCGGGTTGTGGCACACGCTGCTGGCAATGGGCAAAAAGGCGACGATTGTGACACCTGACTGTCCGCCCAAGATTCTCCAGTTTCTTCCCGGCGTGAAAGAAATTGTGATAGGCACGCGTCAGGCTGATTATGCCCGTAACCTGTTGACTGATGCTGACTTGATTTTCTGCATGGACTTCAATGACACCAAGCGGGTCGACAAGCTGCAGCCCTGTCTTGACGCATCGTCGGCACGGAAGGTTGTCATTGACCATCATCTTGAGCCGGTAATCGAGGCCGATGTGCTGATTTCCCGGCCCGAGATTTCGTCGACCTCGGCGTTGCTCTACATTCTGTTGTGGCAGTTGAAACTGACCCGCTATGTGCGCCGTCGTGCCGCCGAATGCATTTTTACGGGAATGATGACCGATACCGGCAATTTTAGCTATAATTCCAATGATTCTGACCTCTATCTGATTGTGTCTGACTTGGTTAAGAAGGGTGTCGACAAGGACCGCCTCTATACTCAGGTGCTTAATACCGGGAGCGAGTCACGGGTGCGCATCTGCGGTTATGCGCAATACAAGATGAAGATGTTTCCCGAGCATAAGTCGGCCCTGATAACTCTTTCCGTCGATGAATTGAAAGAGTTTGAGTATGCCAAGGGTGATACCGAGGGACTTGTCAATATTCCTCTGAGCATCCCTGAGGTCAATTATTCGGTATTCATGCGTCAGGACAGTCCCGATTATGTGAAAATTTCAACTCGGTCCAAAGGGGATTTCCCTGTCAACCTGATGTGTGAGGCTTATTTTAACGGCGGTGGCCATCTTAATGCTGCCGGTGGTGAGTTTCACGGCACATTGGGCGAGGCTGTTACCCGCCTGATTGAAATTATGCCTGAATTTGACAAGTATAATCACTGAAAAATATGATAATGAAAAAGTTAAATATTTATTTTGTGATGTCGTTGCTTCTTGGCGCGCTGTCGCTGGGTTCGTGTAACGACTCTAAAAGTTATGCCGATCTTCTCAATGAGGAAAGCAAGGCGGTTAACCTCTTTCTTGCCGATCACCGTGTGGTTGACGGTGTGCCTGAGGACAATAAATTTGAAATAGGGGAGGATGCGCCCTATTACAAACTTGACGAGGACGGAAACGTCTACATGCAGGTGTTGCGTCTTGGTCAGCCCGATGAATACAGGGAAGAAAATCCCGATTACAAGGAGGTGATGGCTGAAGACGGCGACCGTGTCTATTTCCGTTTCATCCGTTACAATCTGCGATACTATGTTCCCGGCGAGTCCATGACCGGTTCGGGAAATGCCGAGGATATGAGCACGACATCGATGTACTTTGTTTATGACGACTTTCAGAACACCTACTCGGCAACCTACGGAGAAGGTATTCAGATGCCTCTCAAATATGTTCCCCTCGACAGCAAAGTGAATATCATAATAAAATCTCAGGACGGGTGGTTCGACGAGATTTCCAACGTCGTTCCGTTCCTGTATGAGATAACCTATTATAAAAGTCAGATTTGATTATGTCACTCATTAAATCAATCTCAGGTATACGCGGCACTATCGGAGGCCGTCCGGGCGACGGGTTGTCACCCCTTGACATAGTGAAGTTTACAGCGGCTTACGCGTCATTTATCCGCAGCAACACCACCCGCACAAGCAATGTGATTGTCGTCGGGCGCGACGCGCGTCTCAGCGGCGGGATGGTCAACGATATCGTCGTGGGCACGCTCTGCGGCATGGGGTTCGATGTTGTGAACATCGGCCTCGCCTCGACTCCGACAACTGAAATCGCGGTTGTCGCCGAAAAGGCTTGCGGAGGCATTATCCTTACCGCCAGCCATAACCCCAAGCAATGGAATGCGCTGAAGCTCCTTAACGAGGATGGCGAGTTCCTGAACGATGCCCAAGGCAAAGAGGTTCTCCGCATCGCCGAGGCTGACGAATATGAATTTGCACCTGTCGATGCTCTCGGGCATGTATATTATAACGAAACCTACAACCGCCGCCACATCGAGCAGGTGCTCGACCTCAGGCTCGTTGACACAGATGCCATTGCCAAGGCTGACTTCACCGTGGCCGTCGATGCCGTCAACTCGGTGGGTGGCATTGTTATCCCCCAGCTCCTCCGCGCTCTCGGCGTGAAGAATATAATTGAGCTGAATTGCGAGGCTACAGGCAAATTTGCCCATACTCCCGAGCCTATTCCCGAAAATCTCACTCAGATTGCCGACCTGATGAAAGACGGTCGTGCCGATGTGGGATTTGTCGTTGACCCCGATGTCGACCGTCTGGCTATCGTGATGGAAAACGGCGAAATGTTTGTCGAGGAATATACTCTCGTTTCGATTGCCGACTATGTGCTTGCCCACACCCCCGGCTCGACTGTCTCAAATCTGAGTTCGTCGCGCGCCCTTCGTGATGTGACCGAGGCCCACGGTTGCAGCTATGCGGCCGCTGCCGTAGGAGAGGTAAACGTTACGACCAAGATGAAAGAAACCGGCGCGATTATAGGTGGTGAAGGAAACGGCGGAGTCATCTACCCTGAAGCCCACTATGGACGTGACGCTCTTGTCGGTGTGGCATTGTTCCTGACCCTCCTTGCCAAGAGTGGCAAAAAGGTTTCGGAACTGAAAGCCGGCTATCCGGCCTACATGATTGCAAAAAACAAGATGGAGCTTACTCCCGACCTTGATGTAGACGCTGTCCTCGCAGCTGTAAAAGAGGAATTCAAGGGTGAGCGGATAACCGATATTGACGGGGTGAAGATTGATTTCTCCGATTCGTGGGTTCATCTCCGCAAGAGCAACACCGAGCCTATAATAAGGATTTACAGCGAGGCTGCAACGATGGCTGAGGCCGATGCCTTGGCTGACCGCATCAAGGCTGTGATTGCCAAAATAATTGGAAGATAAAAACAACATTTTACTATGAAACGAATTTTTTCAGTGGCGGTTCTCGCCATTATCCTGTCGGTTTTCACTCCGGCAGTTCACGCATGGGACCTGAGCGACCTGTTGGGCGGCGGGGCAAAGTCTGATTCCGCCTCGGCCGGTGGCGGAATCGGAGATGTGATTTCGGGTATCGGAAACGCCCTCGGCATAACTTCGGGCAAGACCGAGGTAAAGGACTTGGCCGGTGTGTGGAACTACGTCGACCCTGCCGTGACTTTCAAGAGCGACAACCTTCTGCTTAAAGCCGGAGGCGCAGCAGCGGCCTCGCAGGTGGAGGACAAGCTCGCCCCCTATTACAAGACGGCCGGACTGACCTCGCTGAAACTTACCATCAACGAGGACTCGACGTTTACGTTTAAACTGCGCGTCACTTCTCTCAGTGGAACAATCTCGCGCGACGAGGAAAGCGGCAACTTCGTATTCACATTTCAGGCATTGAAGAAAATCAAGATAGGCTCAATGGAGGCTTATGTGATTAAAAACGGCAATCAGATGTCGCTGACATTTGACGTGTCCAAGCTGATTACGATAATTGAAAAAGTCGGAAGTGTGTCAGGAAACAGCACTATAAAAGGTGTTTCGGCCCTGCTGAACCAGTATGACGGTATCACTGCCGGTTTCAAACTGAAACGGGAATAGGGGGATATTTATAAAACTGAAATACAAGAAACTCGGCCCAAAAAACAAAGCCGGGTTTTTTATTTGTGAAATTTTACATAATAACCTCTTAAAACAGACGTTTAAATTAAGTGACACGTTATGGTTGTGCGAATAGCGATACAGTATGATTTCGGTGATTGTCCCCGCATATAATGCAGAAAAGTATTTGGCTGAGTGCCTGACAAGCATTCTCGGCCAGTCTTATCGTGACATCGAGGTGCTGCTGATTAACGACGGCTCGACCGACTCGACACTTGCTATAGCCACCGATTTTGCCCACCGTGACGCAAGACTGAAGATATTTACTACAGGGAACAGGGGTGTTTCGTGCGCCCGCAACTACGGAATATCCCAAGCCTGCGGGGACTGGATTACATTTGTGGATAGTGACGACAAGCTGCTCCCTGACGCGTTGATGTCGCTTGTAGCGATAGCCGGTAAAACATCGGCCGATATTGTAATAGGAAAACATACTGATGCAGATAAAGACAGCCTTAATAAATCGGGACGGTATATGATGATATCCCCGCTGGAGGCAATGGCTCAGACACTGTATCAGACAGGTATGATAGTGCCGGCTGTCTGGGGGATTCTATACAATAAATCTGTTTTTACTGAAGATACGTTGTTTGTACCGGAAATACGTTATGAGGATCTCGACATCTTTTACCGATTGTTTGAGAACGCCGGCAAGATTGCGGTCATTCCTGACATCGTCTACTTCTATCGTCCTAATCCGGAGAGTTTTATAAACACGTTTTCTCCTTCAAGATTTGATGCGCTTGCCGTTACAGAACGGATTGAACAATACATGGAGTCTCGTCATCCCGAGTTGCTGCCTGCCGCAAGAGACCGTCGGCTGAGTGCCAATTTCAATATCCTTGCCTTGCTTGAACAGCATGATGATGTCAGATATGAAGATATAAAGACCCGGTGCTGGAATCTGATATGCCGTTATCGCCTGCGGAGTTTGTTCAATCCGAAAGTGCGACTTAAAAACAAACTCGGTGTATTGGTTTCTTTTCTCGGTCGTGGAGCCTATCGTTTTTTGTCTAAAAAGACTTATTAGACATGAAGGTACTGACAGTCAGTTGTAGCGATATTTCTGAATATGTTTCGAGTATTATTCAGAAAATGAAAGTCGATGATTTTCTTCCTGATGCCGTGGTTGGCATCAGGACTGGCGGCGTGTATATTGCAGACCTTTTTGCCCGGCAGTTGGGATTCAATAACGGGACGGCGTTGCAAATATCGGTATACCGGCCATCGTCAACAAATAAAAAAAAATTTTTTAGCTCCCTTGCGAAATTCATGCCGATAAAAATGCTTGATTTTTTAAGGATTATCGAAGCTAAAATGATGTTTAAAAGTGACGGGCGCAGCCAGATTTTTGACATATCGTTGCCGGTAGAGTTAGAAAGCCGAAACTATTCTAAAATTTTGGTCGTAGATGATGCTGTTGACAGCGGGGCGACGTTATCGGCTGTCTTGAGAATGATTGAAAGCCGGTATCAGGGAGTTGAAATAAAGTCCGCTGCAATAACCGTCACGACTGATAATCCGACTGTGTGTCCTGACTACTATCTTTATAAAAATTCCACATTGATAAGATTTCCATGGTCTCTCGACTCAAAGTGAATAATCCGCAGCCGTTTGTCGTTGTGGATCTTGACGGTACACTGATTAATGGAAATTCCATGACCATGTTTGTGATGTACTCTTTCCGTTTGCTTGTCATGCGTGGTCGCTTGGGCGATGCATGGCGTGTTGCAAAAGCAGTCTTTAAACGCAAAACAGGACAGGTTTCCCATCGGGAAATGAAATATTGTATAATGTCTGTTTTATACAAAGCATTATCGGGCGAGGATATATGCAATTTTGCACAGTTGCTTGCGGGAAAAGTGAATCGTGTTGTCATGCATATCATCTCCGACGCATTATCGTGTGGTCAGAAGGTCATATTGGCCACAGCCGCTCCTGATATTTATATTTCAGAACTTGCTGGTGTTTTGGGTATAGATCATTTTACTGCGACAAAAATGACCGATAATATAGACTCTTATGAGGAAAATCGTGGGGAAATAAAGAAAAAGAGGGTAGTGGAATTGGTCGGTTCTTTGGACGGATATGTTGAGACCGTGATTACCGACCATCTTGATGATATGCCGTTATTGTCTTATTGTAATGGAACTAATCTGATAATATCGCCTGATGCCACGACTCTTTTGGCATTGAAGAAGAACGGGATAAAATATAATCTCATATAAATTTTGGTTTTACGGTGGTTGTTTCGTAATTTTGCGAGTATGAAAATATTCAGTACTGAAAATATACGAAATATCGACCGGATAACCATTGACCAAGAGGGAATTTCGTCGATGGAGCTTATACGCCGTGTCGCCGACGGTGTCGCCGGGGAGATTACGTCGCGTTGGCGGCCTACGAAACCGACCGTTATCTTTGCCGGAGCCGGGAACAACGGTGCCGACGCGCTCATGGTTGCCAAGCGTCTTTATGAAACCGGATTTGCCCCGCAGGTATATCTGCTTAATATTCATGGCAACAGCCTGTCGCGTGATTGCCGCCAGTGTAAGGATGAACTGCTTGCGTCAGGTTTTCAAGGACTTAACGAGGTTACCGGAAGTTTTAATTTCCCCAATCTCACCCGTGACCATCTGATTGTCGACGGCCTTTTCGGCACGGGGTTGCGCGAGCCGCTGTCAGGCGGTTATACAACCCTTGTGGAATATATTAACGAATCAGGTGCGACGATTGTGTCAATCGATATCCCTTCGGGAATGTTCGGCGACTGGAACGTGCGCACTCTTTCACGATATGTAGTCCATGCCAGCCTTACTGTGGCTGTGCAGTTTCCCCGCATCGCGTTTTTTCTTGCCGATAACGCCCCATGTGTCGGCGAGTGGAAAACCATCGACATCGGTCTGAGTCCAAAGGCGATAAACGAGACATTGACAAAATTCTTTTTCATCGAGGCCGAGGATGTCAGGCGTGTGCTGCTGCCGCGAGCTAAATTTTCGTCCAAGGCCGACTATGGTTCCGCGTTGCTCATCGCCGGATGCTACGGGATGATGGGTGCGGCTGTCATGGCCGCCAAGGGCGCGTTGCGCGCCGGAGTCGGCAAGTTGACTGTCCATTCACCTCGTTGCGGGTTTAACGTTATTCAGTCGACCGTGCCTCAGGCGCTTTTTGACCCTGACCGTCACGACATCCTTGTCTCCGACATGACTCCGCGTCACGGATTCAACGCAATCGGGGTGGGGCCGGGTCTCGGGACTA
This sequence comes from Porphyromonadaceae bacterium UBA7042, assembly GCA_002494015.1. Lineage (GTDB taxonomy): Bacteria > Bacteroidota > Bacteroidia > Bacteroidales > Muribaculaceae > Duncaniella. The sequence goes on from DLAR01000053.1 coordinate 45,860, forward strand.
ATGATGCCACGCAGGGTGCCCTTGAGACCCTCATCAAGACGATCAAGCGCCCGATGGTGCTTGATGCCGACGCGCTGAATATTATCTCCAAAGTCCCCTCGCTTGTCGACCATATTCCCGTAGGGTCGATTCTCACGCCCCATGACGGGGAATTTGACCGATTGTTTGGTCCGCAGGCATCGGCCGAGTCTCGACTGCTCCGAGCCATTGAGGTTTCGGCACGTTACAAAATCATTATCGTGCTCAAAGGCTACCGCACGGCCACCGTGCGCCCCGACGGCAAGATATTCTTCAATTCATCAGGCGGTCCCGCAATGGCGACCGGCGGCAGCGGTGATGTGCTGACCGGGGTCATTACCTCGCTTCTCGCGCAAGGTTACAAACCCGAGACTGCCGCCGTGGCCGGTGTCTATATCCACGGGCTCGCCGGTGACATCGCTGCCGCCGAGCAGGGTGTCTACGGGACGACGGCGGTTGACATCGCTGAATGTGTCGGGAAAGCCATCATGAAGATTCTTAACTATTAAAACTCTCTTATCCTATCATATCAGACATGACCATGAACCGTTTATTTCTTCCCATCTCAGCTGCTCTCCTGTTGCTCGGCCCATTGTCGATGCAGGCTCAGACCACGAGCAAACTGACCGCCAACAAGACCAATGAGTATGGCGTGATATACACGTTGCCGCTGACGGCTTTTGAAGTCACTCTCGCTGTCGAAAAGACTGTCAACACCCCGGGTGAGTTTTACCAGTATGCAAAAAAGTATCTCAATACAGCCCCGATTTCAGCATCGTCGACATCGTGGCGCGTAACCGAGGCGGTGGTGAATCCTACCGCGGTACCCGATGAAAACGAACGCTACCTTGTGACGTTGAAAGGGGGGGCAAATACCTACGTCATGGTCAGCGACCGCAATTTCCCGTTGTCAATCAATGACGATGCCTACGATGCCACCGTTGTGACCACCCCGCTCCCCGAGGCGGTCGAGGCTCAACCGACTGTGTTGCAGCTGCCGGTAGCGCGTCAGGCTGTCACCGAGGAGATGCTGCAGAGCCGCTCGTCGGCAAAACGGGCCGAGCTTGCCGCCGCCAAGATTTACGAGCTGCGTCGCAACCGCAACGAGATTATCGCCGGACAAGCCGACGCGATGCCCTCTGACGGACAGGCGATGGAGCTTGCCTTGGCCAATCTTGATGCTCAGGAGGCCGCGCTGACAGCGATGTTCCTCGGGACGACTTCCACATCGGTCGAAGTGCGCACCTATACCGTCACAATTCCTGAAGACGGATCTAAAAAACGCACTGTCTTCGCCCGCTTGTCGGCTGTCGATGGGCTTGTGGAGGCCGACGATCTCTCAGGCGACCCGATATATTTCTCTTTTACTCCTGTCACTCGCGGCGAATTGCCTGTCAACGAGAAAGGGGTTGAAAAGACCTTTCCCAAGGGGGGCGTAGCCTATCGCATTCCCGGAACAGCTCAGGTCAAGGTGGAATTTGACGGGGAGACGCTTGTCGGGAAGACTTTTGATGTCGCCCAGCTCGGTGTCGTGTTTGGCATCGACCCCGCGTTGTTCACCAACAAGAAAGCTCCATCTTACCTTCACTTCAATCCTCTCACAGGCGCTATTCGCGAGCTTGGCACTTTAGAACCTTAACACAGAGAAACGCATAATGACACGAAAAGCAACCATTTGCGCTGCACTGGCAGCGGCGGCATTTGTCACGGCCGCAGCCAACGACTTGACATTGAAATATGACCGCCCGGCCGATTTTTTTGAAGAATCCCTTCTTATCGGCAACGGAAACTTGGGTGCTGTCATTTATAGCGGAATCAAGCAGGACCGTCTTTCGCTCAACGATATAACCCTGTGGACCGGCGAGCCTGAATCGGGAGTGACGACCCCTGACGCCCATAAGTATATTCCTGAGATACGCGCCGCGCTCGACCGTGAGGACTACCGTGCCGCCGACAGCCTGCAATTGAAAGTGCAGGGACATTATTCCCAAAACTATCAGCCGCTCGGTTTTCTGACGATTGACTACCGCAACCATGATGGGAAAGTGACCGACTACTCACGCTCGCTCAATATCGCCGACGCAGAGGCCACCACTTCCTACCGTCTTGACGGGCGCAATTTCACAACATCCTATTTTGCCTCGGCTCCCGACTCGGTGATTGTGATTAAAATCACCTCGTCACTTCCCGGTGGCATTGACGGTGTGATTTCGCTCGGGTCCCAGCTTCCCCATGAGGTTTCGGTTACAGACAATACGATAACCTCGGTCGGATACTGTGCCTATCAGTCATTGCCCGGATATGTGGCGAGCGATGACAGGTTGCAGTATGATCCGGAAAGAGGGGTGCATTTCTGCACAATGGTAAAAGCTGTGCCTGACGGAGGAGCTGTCTCGATGTCGCCTGATGGAACTCTTGATGTGAAAGGCTCCCGTGAACTGACCCTCTATCTGACCAATGTCACCAGTTTCAACGGCTTTAACCGCGACCCTGTAAAGGAAGGACGTGACTACAAGCGTCTTGCCGCCGCGCGCATCAAGGCTGCGTCGGGGATGAATTATGACAAACTGTTTGCGCGCCATCAGGAAGACTATCATTCGCTGTTTGACCGCGTTACGCTCGACCTCGGAACGACCGCGCCCGAGATTGCCGCCCTCCCTACCGACGTGCAGTTGAAAAATTATACCGATTTTTCACAGCACAACCCCGACCTTGAGGAACTTTACTTCCAGTATGGCCGCTATCTGCTCATCTCGTCGTCGCGCACTCCCGGTGTCCCCGCCAACTTGCAGGGATTGTGGAACGAGTACATTCTACCCCCGTGGAACAGCAACTATACAACCAATATCAATGTAGAAGAAAACTATTGGCCTGCCGAGACAACCGGCCTCGGCGAACTTCAGGAGACAGCGATGATTAACTGGATTGCCAACCTGTCGGAATCCGGCGCGCGTACAGCTCCCGCCTACTACGGTGTTGACCGCGGGTGGTGTCTCGGCCACAATTCCGACATCTGGGCGATGACCAACCCTATCGGTATGCACAACGACAACCCCATGTGGGCCAACTGGAACATGGGCGGTGCGTGGACTTCCACCCACATCTGGGAACACTATCTCTTTACCCGTGACAAGGCTTATCTCGAAAAATATTACCCTGTGCTGAAAGGCGCGGCCGAGTTCTGTCTCGGGTGGATGATTGAAAAAGACGGCCACCTCATTACCTCTCCCTCGACTTCTCCTGAAAACCGCTACCTGCTCCCCGACGGCTATGACGGCGCGACGCTTTATGGCGCGACATCTGACCTTGCCATGATCCGCCAGTGCCTCATGGACACCCGCGATGCCGCCAAGACTCTCGGGGTGGATGCCGCACTGCAAGCCGAGATAACCGATGCGCTTGACCGCATGATGCCCTATCAGATCGGTGCAAACGGCAATCTTCAGGAATGGTATCACGACTGGAAGGACCAAGACCCGACCCACCGTCACCAGTCCCACCTCTTTGGCCTTTTCCCCGGCCGGCATATAACACTCGCCGAGAATCCCGAACTTGCCCGCGCGGCAGCGCGCACACTTGAAATCAAGGGAGACAACACCACCGGCTGGAGCACCGGCTGGCGTGTAAATCTCTATGCCCGTCTCGCGGAGGCCGAAAAAGCCTACCACATGTATCGCCGATTGCTCCAGTATGTCAGTCCCGACAATTATCAGGGGCCCGATGCGCGTCGTGGCGGCGGCACCTATCCCAATCTTCTCGACGCTCACGCTCCATTCCAGATTGACGGCAACTTTGGTGGCACTGCCGGTGTGGCCGAGATGCTTGTGCAATCGACCCCCGAGTCGGTGACACTGCTGCCGGCGCTCCCTTCCCGGTGGAAAGAGGGCCGTGTCAAGGGACTCCGCGCCCGTGGCGGTTTCATAGTCGATATGGACTGGAAAGACGGCCGCGTGACCGATTACGTGATAACCTCCCTCACCGGTGGCAATACGACCCTTAACGTCAACGGCCGGTCAGTCGGCCTTACCCTCGCACCCGGTGAAAAAACGAGCATGAAATAATCACGTTTCCACGACACATACACACAGCGGTGAGATTGCACTCGGCAAATCTCACCGCTGTCCGTTTTGGTGAATAGTCTGTTTATAGGGGAGACGTAAATTTAAGAGGGTGTTTCATAACAAATGTTAATCCGAAGTGGTAGCATCTTTCAGTTAACTCGTTATTGCACAGAGGGAGCATAGCTGGGGCTATGTGACCGAGGTGTAAT
>DLAR01000109.1:0-33209 GCA_002494015.1 Porphyromonadaceae bacterium UBA7042
TAGCAAAGATGCCTGACAAGCGGGTTCTATGACATAAGACAGGGATAATCATCCATCGGCAAAACCGTCTTCAAGACCGGATTCCGGATAGGAAAAAGGCAACGGATAGGTAGCGATTCTATCTCCTAACCCTTCCAAAAACCGAATTTTCCGCCGAAAGCACCCTTCGGACGAACAACGCCAATCTCTCCTAACTCTCAACACATTACTTTATTCCCCATTTATTGCCATAGTCTCGCGAATTCTGTGTATATTTGCACAAGAAACATGTTTTTAGATGAAAGAAAGCATTTTACAAGATATAGAACGATTGCTGGGGAACGGGCGTACCACTGCCGCCCTCGACCTTGTGGCCAACAGCGCGCTCGGTCTCGGCATGTCGCGCGAAATTGACCGTGTCGAGCGGTTGAGAGGTGATTATGAACTGATGACCCGTTATGCCCTTGACGGGTTTGACGACCCGGCGCGGGGTGATATGCTTGCGTCTATAGCCGGGCAGATTCGTGATGTGGCCGTGTCTGTAGAACGTGCCCGCAAGATTGATTCCGCCCCAACGTTATATTTCAACACGTTGCGTTACGAGCGTATGCAGTCTGACAGTGCTGTCGGCGCTCTTATCACGCAGTACAGGCAGATTAATGACCGCCTCACTATGGCGGCGTTATCCGACAACCCGAAACAGGCTTCGGAAACATTGTTGAAACAGTCAGAGGCGGCTGAGAAGCGCATTTTCAACCTCGTATGGATTACTTATCCCTTGACAGTGGATGATTTTTCGGCCATTGAAGGTGTGTTTGACGATGCAGGTACACCGGAACATTTCAAGATATTGCTTGTATCTGCGGTATTGCTCGGACAGCTGCATTATTATGACGAGCGCAGGCTCATGCTGCTGATGAATCTTTATGCTTCAGGGCGTAAGAATGACCGGCTCGAAGTATATGCACTCTGTGCGTTGCTACTGTCGATGTGGAATGACCGCAACCGGTCTATGAGCCGTCGGATGCTTGACCGCTTTGCGGCCCTGACCGAGTTGCCACAGTGGAACACTGATGTTAAAATGGCATTGATGCAGTTTATACGCACCCGTGATACTGACCGTATAAATAGAAAAATTACTGACGAAGTCATCCCCCGCATGATGGAGCTCGGCCCGGATCTGAAAAAGGCGATGGGTGACATAAAATCTCTTGAAGATTTTTCGCCCGAGGAAAATCCCGAATGGGAGGAGATACTTGAGAAGTCGGGTATTGCCGACCGCATGAAGGAGTTACAGGAAATGCAGGAAGAAGGTGCCGATGTGATGATGGCTACTTTCGGAAAGTTGAAATCATTCCCGTTTTTCAATGATTTGGCCAATTGGTTCTTGCCGTTCCACACATCCCACTCAGCGGTAGTCGATGTCGTCGGCGACACGCTGGAAGGAGGACTGATTGCACGGACGATAGCCGACTCGCCGGTGTTCTGCAACAGTGACAAGTATTCTGTCGTCCTTTCGTTGTCCCAGATGCCTACGGCGCAACGCTCGATGATGATGTCGCAGCTTTCAGGATATGCCGAGCAGATCATGTCAGCGCAGCAAGCCACGCACCCCGCTACCCGTGAAGCTATTGCCAATGTATATGTAAAGGACCTTTACCGTTTCTTCAAACTGTTCCGTCGCAGTGCCGAGTTTCCTAACCCGTTTGAATCTCCGGTAAACTTAATCGTGCACCCGATGCTGGCGGCTGTGTTTGACGACGAGGCAACCCTGAGTCTTGTCGGGGAGTTCTACTTCAAGCGCCACTATTTTGACGATGCCTTCGAGATATTCGACAGACTGTCGTTTAAGATGCCCCCGTCGGCACAGCTTTTCCAAAAGATGGGTTATTGCCTCCAGTCACGCGGTGACATCGAGGGTGCATTGAAATTCTATGAACAGAGTGAGTTGCTTAACGGTGACAGCAGGTGGACAATAAAGCGCATAGCCGCGTGTCACCGCGCGCTTGGAAATCATGAGTCAGCCGCTACTTATTATGAGCGTCTTGCGGCTATGACTCCCGATGACCTGTCAGTCTCATTGAATCTCGGACACTGTTATCTTGCCCTGCGTCGTTATAAAGACGCGATGGCGCAGTATTATAAAGTCGAATTCCTCGATGACAAATCACGCAAGGCACTCCGGCCGCTCGCTTGGTGCAATCTCTTGGCCGGAGACTATGACAAGGCGCGGCGATACTATGATGCGGTCTTGGCGATTGACCCGTCACCGACTGATTTTGTCAACGCCGGACATCTCCAACTTGTAACCGGTCATTACCGCGAGGCTGTCGAGAGATATGCGTCAGCGATCGCGGCAATGAATTTTGATCATGGGAAGTTCATTTCGACATTTGATGACGATGTTAAAACCCTTTTTCCCTCCGGCTTGGATAAGGTTATGCGCAATATCGTAATTGACAGCGCCATATCACGCGCCTCGACATTGGGGACAGCCTACAACTCTAAAAAATAATTAATTTTAGCACATAATGAAATCAACAATCGCAGCGACATTATCAACAGTTGCACTTATGACACAAGCACAAAATCCTTTTTTTCAAGATTTCACCGCTACGCCTCACGGAACCACTCCGTTTGACAAAATTTCGGTAACTGACTATGAACCGGCTATTGACCGGGGAATCGAGTTGGGACTTCAGGAAGTCGACGCTATTGTAAAACAGCGTTCTGTACCTGACTTTGACAACACGATTGTCGCCCTTGAGCGGTCAGGTAAGGACTTGAACCGTGTTCTCAATGTGTTTTATCCATTGCTTTCGGCATTAAGCGATGACGAAATGATGGGACTTTCAATGCGTGTGACTCCGAAACTTTCCGACTATCAGACATCCATCTCGCTGAACGAAGGTTTGTGGAACCGCATCAAGCAAGTCTATGACTCCCGTTCCAAGTTTAATCTGACACCCGAGGATTCAATGCTGTTGCAGACGACCTACGACTCCTTTGTCCGCAGCGGGGCATTGTTGCAGGGTGCCGACCGCGAGAAATATCGCAAGTTGTCGGCGCGTTTGTCAGAACTCACGACTCTTTTCGGCCAGAATGTGCTGAAAGAGCTGAACACTTACGAAATCTGGCTTACCGCCGATGACCTTGCCGGCCTGCCTGAAAGCTCGGTCGAGGCAGCTGCCCTTGCCGCTAAGGAGAAAGGGCGCGAAGGGGAATATCTTTTCACACTTGCGCAGCCTACCTACATGGCTTTCATGAAATACTCGTCACGGCCTGATCTCCGTGAGAAATTCTATCGTCTTTACAATGGGCGCAACACCAAGGGGGAATATTCCAATGTCGAAATCCTCAAAGAGATTGCAGCAACGCGTCTCGAACTTGCCAACTTGATGGGATTTGAGACGTATGCCGACTATTCACTCGAACACACTATGGCTCAGACACCCGAAAAAGTTTATGAGTTGCTTTATCAGCTTAGGGATGCCTATCGTCCGGCCCAGATTGCCGAGTTCAAGGAACTGGCCGATTTTGCATCTAAACTCGAAGGGAAACCCATAAAAATAAACCCGTGGGATTACAGCTATTACTCCAACAAGTTAAAGAACGAAAAGTACTCCTACAACGAGGAAGAACTGCGTCCTTATTTCGAGCTTAATAATGTTATTGACGGCGTGTTTGGCCTTGCAACCAAACTCTATGGCCTTACATTTGTCGAAAACAAGGAAATTCCTGTCTATCATCCCGATGTCAAGGCTTTTGATGTCAATGACAAGGACGGTTCTTATCTCGGTGTGATTTACACTGACTTCTTCCCTCGTGACAGCAAGCGTCCCGGAGCATGGATGACCGGTTTTAAGGATGAGTTTTATACCGCTGACGGCAAAAGTTCTCGTCCTCATGTGTCTATTGTAATGAATTTTACAAAACCTACTGATTCAAAACCCTCTCTGTTGACCCCGTATGAGGTTGAAACCTTCCTGCATGAATTCGGCCATGCACTTCACGGTTTGCTTGCCGATACCAAGTATGCCTCCCTTTCAGGAACAGCAGTATACCGCGACTTTGTCGAGCTGCCTTCGCAGTTCAATGAGAACTACCTGACTCAAAAAGCCTTCCTCGACGGCTTTGCACGTCACTATGAGACCGGCGAGCCGATCCCGCAGGAATATGTCGACAAGATTATATCCTCGTCTCAGTTTGGAGCGGCCTACGCTTGTCTGCGCCAGCTCAATTTCGGCCTCGTGGATATGGCATGGCACACGGTTACAGCTCCTGTTGAGGATGCCGAGGCGTTTGAGCAGAAAGCCGGAGAATCAGTCGCTATGTTTGAACCGATAGAAGGACTGATGCTGTCACCTCAGTTCTCTCACATTTTCTCGGGTGGTTATGCCGCCGGGTATTACAGCTACAAGTGGGCCGAGGTGCTTGATGCCGATGCATTCGCAATGTTCCTTGAAAACGGTATATTCGATCAAAAGACAGCCGACTCGTTCCGTCGTAACGTATTGATGAAAGGCGGCACGGAGAATCCGGCTGAACTGTATCGCCGTTTCCGCGGACAGGACCCCACTATTGACGCTCTCCTTGAACGAGACGGCATCAAATCTCCCGAAAAGAAACCAGCACAAGGAAATCTGCCGATGCCCAAAGACCGTTAATCATAATCAGGCATGTTTTTGCAAGTAAAAAATATGGTGTGTTCCCGCTGCATTTCGGCCGTTCATGACCTGATGCAGCGGCTTGGCCTCCATCCCGACAAGGTGGAACTTGGCGGGGTGGAACTTCCCGATGCACTTGCGACTCCCGAGAATCTCTCGCAGCTTGACGCGGGATTGCGCCTTATCGGTTTTGAACTGGTGTCTGACCCCGTGGAAAGAATTGTCGAGAGTGTCAAAAAATCGATAATCGAATATGTGCGCGTCGACGAAGGTTCGCCTTTGAAACTATCGGCCTATCTCGAAAATGCAATCGGTCTCGACTACCAGTCTCTCAGCCGCATTTTTTCGATGAAAGAGGGGAGAACTGTTGAAAAATACCATATAGCGCAGAAAGTTGAGCGTGTAAAAGAGTTGTTGGAGTTGCCCGGCATGACTCTTGCTGAAATTGCATTCAGGACCGGCTATTCGTCTGTAGCACATCTGTCGCGTCAGTTCAAGCAGGTAACCGGCCTGACAGTCACGGCTTATAAGTCGGGACACGCCACGCGGATACCGCTCGATAAAGTGTGAAATCAAAAATATGCAACTGATTTAATAAAAAGTGTAACGCCACCCTCCCGGTGGCGTTATAATTTTGCAGTGAATTAAAAATAACGATTATGTCTCATTTCATCTATTCGCTGTTATCGATTCTCAATGCGATGTCGCCATACGTTCTGCTCGGTTTTTTCATAGCAGGACTACTCCATGCCTATGTTTCCCCCGAGATGATGTCGCGGCATCTGTCGGGCAGGGGTTTGAGGACAGTCGTCAAGGCCGCCTTAATCGGTATCCCGCTCCCGCTATGTTCGTGCGGAGTTCTCCCGACAGCCATCTCACTAAAACGTAATGGCGCCTCCGGCGCAGCCACTACGTCGTTCTTAATAGCGACCCCACAGACCGGTGTTGATTCCATTGCGGCCACATATTCGCTTCTCGGTCCGGTATTTGCGATTACGCGTCCTATTGCCGCGTTGCTCGGCGCGATGGCTGGCGGACTTGCGGTGGGGAAATGGACTCACGATGACGTAGTGGAAAATTCATGTCCTGTTCCTCAGCCGGCCCAAGTCGAAAACGCAGCGAAAAGCCGCATGGCGACATTTGTCGAGGCGTTACGCTATGGTTTTGTCGATATGGTCGCGAGTGTGGGCAAATGGCTCGTATTCGGCCTCATCATTGCAGCCGTTATAACTGTCTTTGTCCCTGACAGTCTCTTTCTCGGATTGGCCAGATACCCTATATTGGCAATGATTGTCATGGTTGCAGTGGCTGTCCCGATGTATATATGCGCCACCGGCTCGATTCCGATTGCTCTTTCCCTCATTATGAAAGGACTGACCCCCGGTGTGGGATTTGTACTTCTCATGGCCGGTCCGGCCGCTAATTTCGCATCAGTCATCCTGCTGAGACGCACGATGGGATCACGGGCGACAATGCTATATGTCGGTTCGGTCATAATCTCGGCCATAGCAGTCGGTGTCATAATCGACTATCTTCTTCCGGCATCATGGTTTATGCCCCGTGTCGCTGAATCAATAACCGCCTGCCACGGCCATGCCGTTTTCACTTGGTGGGAAACCGCCTGCTCGATAATCCTTGCCGTGTTGCTCGTCTATGCATTTATAACCCACCGCCATCATTCTCATAACCACATAACAACTGACGAAATGACTAAAGAATACAAAATCAAAGGCATGGCATGTGTCCACTGCAAAAACAACGTTGAAAAGAACCTTGCGACACTTCCCGGTGTGACCTCGGTGTCAGTCGACCTGTCCACAGGCACAGCCCGGGTCTCCGGCTCCCCCGATTCCCAAGCGGTAATTTCCACCATCAACTCGCTTGGCTACGAGTATATTCCGGAATAAAAAAGCTGAGCGTCATGCCTTTACCGGTATTGACGCTCAGCTTTTTTTATTTGGATAGATACAATTCACGATATTTATTTACCATGTTTTTAATAGAGTAATTAGCAATAACATGTTTCCGGGCCTGCAATGCTCGTTCCATTGCACGGTTATAGTCGTTCTTTACTCTCAGGATTGCATCAGCCAGTCCCTCGGCATCGTCGTTTGCAGGATAGACTTCGCAATATTTTCCTTGGCCGAGAATCTCAAACGGGCCGCCGGAGTCAGGAATTATTACCGGGAGCAATGCAGTTGCCCCCTCGGCAATTACTAATCCGAATCCTTCATATCGAGCCGGGTGACACATGATGTCATAATCAGCGAGATGCTCATATATATAATCGCGATTCCGCATACCGTCGAAGTGTATCTTATCGCTTATCCCTAACGACCGGGCAAGTCCTTTCAATTCTTCTTCCGAGTCGCCTTCTCCGATAAAAGTGACTTCAATATCGTCAATGCCGCGTGACTTTAGTATTGAGACCGCTTTCAACAATATGTCCTGTCCTTTTTTCAAATGTTCCAGACGGCCCACCTGTACGATTTTAAACGTGGTCGCGGGTGAAGGGGAATGGGAATAGTCTTTCTGCCTTATAGAATCGCAATTGATGCCATTGGCAACAGTTGTGACGTTAATCCCGGGATAACGGGTGGAGACATCCTCATTGACCGCGTCAGAAATTGCGATATGTCGGATTGTAGCGGACTTTGCAAGCACCAGATTGAGATCATGAATAGTGCGCCACACTTTGTTATAAAATACGGGCAATAGCATCTTGACAGCGTTGCTCTGATGAACATGAATGACATCAGGTTTAAGCAATAAGACAGTATAATTGAGCCGAATCAACCACCACGGATTTTTCGACCCCGGATTTCGATTCAATTTTATAACCCTGACCTCAGGTTTCAACTTGGCCAAAAGATTGTCGGAATAAAGGTTGTTTATTATTATAAGCGTAACTTTATCGGTGAGCACTTGCCGGTTGATAATATCTATCAACATGGTCTCGGCTCCGCCGACCCCCATGCCAAACATGCAATGCAATATTTTCATTTACGCTGATTTTATATGAGTTCTTGACAGGAATATCACTGAAAATGAAAGGGCGACCAATGTCACACCATCGGTCTGACATAAACCGGCAAAACCGCCGATTCCGAAAATAGATAGTGCAAGTAGAACTGAGATATAATACTTGGAATCATTAAAATGCCTGATGATGTAGAACAGGTATATGTAAAACAAAGTCTGGATTATCAATCCGATTACCCCTATATCAAGAATGGTCTGAACCTGTGTCACTTCAACACCGGTAGCAACTTCTTCGGCCCGTGACTGGTCGATATAGAGAGGATTGACGATCTGATATTTAGAAATCGTGGTTAATTCAGGGTGCAGAAAGCCGAAACCGGTCATCACACGATGTTCCTCGCTCAACAAGGTAAATTTAGGGATAATCTGCGCCATTCGGCCTGATCCGAATTCAGATAAATCTTCTTCATCTCGCGCCGTGTCTAATGCGACAAACTGGTCGACAGTCGACTTTACGCGCAGAAAGCCTCCGGTGGAGCCATCGATGATATATAATGAGGTAATCAGAACAATCCCGCCGATACTATACTTAACCAAATCTTTCCATCTGCCGATGAAAATGATATATGTGACAAGCAGTCCGGTGAAAAACGACATTGTCCTTGTGCTGGATATCCCTAATAAGAGGATGGTCCATTGAAATGAATTTAATTTGTAGTACCTGCATAGAGGATATATCGCGAGAGCCAACAAGTAGACTCCTTGCGGATAGTGCCTCGGGAAGTCCATTGACAACGGTCTGAGAATCACGGTCAGATAGCTGTAGGATTCCTCAAATCCCCATTTTTTCAATCCGGGGACAAGCAAAAAGCCATTTAAAATATAACAATCGACGGCATACAGGGCACAGATTAAGATGGAATATCCGATTATCCGTCTAAAAAAATACATTAAATCAAATTCCCTGTTGGCAAAAACCAATAGTGGGAAATATATGGTCACAATAAACATATACCGCCTCATCATGCGGAACTGAATCGATAGTGATTCCTCGCTCATGAGTGCAAAAAGCAAGAGGACGGCGATATAGGCGAATATGGCCAGTGTGGCTCGCTTTAATTCCTTTTGACGTTTTCTGACAATAATGATACTGCCAAACGAAAGCAATAAAAGAATGTCTTCAAATTTAAATGGCAGCGAACTGGTGTCGATAAATCCATATCCGACTGAAAACAGGATGAATTGGATTAAAAAATCATACCGGTTTCTAACCAAGCTGTTTATTAATATGACAGGTACGAGGAGGTAGCCTAACGGGAAATGAAGTCCAAACATGGACATAGAGAGCAGGAATAACAAGGAATAAAGCCAGTCCCGATGCGAGATGGAAAAGGCGACCTTATTACCCGTATTGGTTGCGGTGATATTGTCAATAACAGCTGATGTCATTTTTTTAGATTGAAATGGGATAATACTCGCGCCCGGTATTTAAGGTAAACCGGATGGGGAAAGAGTTCCCACAGAATTACTGTCGCACTGCAGAACAGAATCAATAGGGCCACACATGACACAAACGGATTAAAAGCCTCATTACAATAAGAATATCCCGCGACAGAGATTAAAAAAGCTATAAACGGAATACACAACGGTGAGACCATATCTACAATGACAGTCCGTAATTTTTCCTCCTGAAGACGATGGTATTTAAACAGATATACACACAGGATAATGCTCAGTGCAATTATCTGGCTCCAAGCAATGGCCATGATTCCATAAGGATAGGCAATGGCAAGCAACCCGAGTTGCAGGACTAATTCAACAATAGAATAATTGCGAATCAGGGTAGTTCTCGAGTGGAGCTTTAATATTGTCTGAAAGAATGCTTTTAGCGACGAGGCGATGCCGAAGATGATGAGAATCCGGAATATAGGCACGGCATTCATCCATTTTTCCCCGAACAGGAATAGAAATCCGGGGGACGACAAGAGCATGAGCAACATACCGGCTGATACGTTTATCAGTGATATCCATTGTAACATATCCCGGCAGAGCTGTTTGCGCTTAACGGGGTCAAGTTCATTGGCAGCGACCGCAAAAAACGGCCAGTTGAATGTTGTCTCGATGATTCCAAAGGGAACTTCTTCCATTTTTTGCGCTTGGGAATATATGCCCGACTCTACCGACGAATGAGTTCCGAGGACAGTGGAGTTTATATAGCGGCTTATGATTGTCACCATGTAAGCCCACATGAGATTTATACCGTAGCCGAACAACTCCTTAAACGAATCTTTATAAAAAGCGATTTTAGGAAACCATCGGGACGCGACAATATAAAAGACGAATAGGAAAAACGACAGAAAAACTCTGCAAGAGACGAGTCCCCAGTAGCTGTACCCGTTTGCGGCCAGCCATATTCCAAATCCTACCGCGCATATACTGGCTGAGATGCGCACTATGCACATCTTCTTTATCGACAACTCTTTACGCATACGCGTTTCTTGGGTGAATACCAAAGTGTTGAAGAAAAAGCATATTCCAACCGCCCACATTATGCCGATTAACTCAGGATACCCAAAGAAATTGGCGACAATATTAGAGCATAGGATGAACATTGAGCCAAGCACAATGCCCATCCCGGCATTAAATACAAACACAGTTGAGTAATCTCGCTCTGTAGGGTGGGCCTTGTTTATCAGACCATCACTTAACCCACAGCTTGATGCATTATAGGCAAGGCCGATAAACATGGCCAGCATTCCAAGAAGGCCAAAGTCAAACTGGGTCAGCAACCGCGCCAGCACGATGTTTCCCGTAAAGGTTATTGCCGTCGTGCCGATGCGGTCGATCGCCATCCATTTGTAGACTCCTTTAGCCATATTTTGCAGCGGTGTAATCAGTCCTCGTGTTTCCGGCCATAGCCGTATCCATAACCCTTCCGTGCCTTTGTGCCGTTAATTACAAGGGTCATTTTCTTCAGGCGGTTGTCATCATAAAGATTGTTGATGAAATCTACCTCTTTGGTTGTCGAGTATTCGGCGCGGCAGACGTAGACTGTCGCATCGCTTATGCGCACGAGCGAGAAGGTGTCGCTGACCATCCCGACAGGAGCTGAATCCACGATAATGTAATCATACATTTTTCTCAAGGCCGCAAACAAGGTGTCAACTTTTTCTTCATTAAGAAGTTCGGCAGGGTTGGGTGGAATCGGACCGCCAACGATAATATCCATGCCGTTTTTAAGCGGATTCTTCATGATGATGTCGTCAATCGAGACTTGATCATCGGACAGATATTCCGTTATGCCGCGATGGGGAGGGAGGTCAAGATACTCGGCAACCTTGGGATTACGGATGTCGAGTCCGATCAGCAATACTTTCTTGCGGTCAAGCGCGAGGGTAGATGCAAGGTTAGCGGAAATAAATGATTTGCCTTCTCCGGAAATCGTCGACGTGACGAGTATGACCTTGTCATCACTGCGGTTTAGGATGAAACTGAGGTTAGTGCGTATGAGTCGGAACAACTCACACACCGACGAGCTGTTGTTGGACGTGACAACGAGGTTTTTCTTTGCCCGGGATGAACAAACTTCTCCGATGATGGGCACTGCCGTGAGTTTTTCCAGTTCCTCGCGGGTGGAGAATTTGTTACGGAACAATGAGCGGAGATACAGAATGACGGGTGCGAGGAAAATCCCCATGACAAAGGCTATGAGCAGGATGACCTTTTTGCTTAACCCGACGGGCTCGTTAATAGAGTAGGCCTCGTCAACGATGACCCCTTTGGGGATAGAGTTGGCAAGCATCATGGCTGTTTCTTCGCGACGTTGCAGCAAGAATATATATAGCTGTTCCTTTATTGACCGTTGACGCTGTATGTCACGGTATTCACGTTCAAGTGTCGGAATCTGTCCGAGTTTTGACTCGGTAGATGCAATCTGACTTTTTACTTCGCTGAGGGCAACTTCGGCCGACTCATACGCCTTGTTAAGTGATATGTCGATGTTTTTGCGCATCGCGTCAATCTGGGAATCAAGGGCTTGTAATCCAAGATTGCCGCTGCGCGCGTTCTGGGAAAGTTCGATGCGTTTCAAAACCAAGTCGTTATAGGCTTTAATGGCTTCGGTTGCATCTGCTGTCACCGTGGTCATCGGCACGAGCGAATATGCGTTTGCCGGATCCGAGATAAAGTCCCGCACCATCTTTACAATCTGCAATTGGGTTTCGGCCTCGACAAGCAAAGCCTCCATTTCGCCACGTTTTTTCATCTGGTAGCCGGTTTCGGCCCCTACATCGGTGATTCCCTGACGTTGTTTATAGGTTTCGATTGTTTCTTCGGCAGAGTCCAAGTCGCGAGACAGCAATTCGAGACGTGAGTCAATGAATTCGGCGGTTTTCTGACTTTTGGCATTTTTGTCATCGATACCACGCTGATTATAGAGGTCGATGACGGTATTTATTACATCTTTTGCATAATCCACATCGGTTGAAACCATGCTCATGGCTATGGCATTGGCTTTTTTGTCTGCGACATAGATGCTCAAGTCCTGAGTTATGTCTTCGGCCGCATCGTCGTAACCCGAGAATGAGATGTAAGTTTTCAAGCCCTCTCCCTCGGGAAAATATTTTGTCTTGTTGATGATAAAATCGCCATAAACGGTATTTACTGTCACCGGAAAGGCATCAGCCTTGATTTTAGGCTCTTTTTCACCTTTGATAATCGGAGTGACAGTGATGTTGCCTTTGTCTGAAACCTTGACATTAAAGGCGATGTTGGTTCTGAGGGTATCGGCTATTGCCGGGTCGGTGTAAACCTCGACCGGGAAGTCCTGATAGCGGAACACCTTGGTGAGAAGGTTGTTTTTTACTATATGGGTCTTGTTCAGATTGAGTTTCTTTATCACATCACGCATAAGCGAGTGAGAGGAGACGATAAAAACCTCGTCGTCCACAACGCTTGCTGAGCTGAACAGATTTCCGAGAGATCCAAGGCCGGCCATGGGGTTGCCGTTGCTGGTGTCATCTTGAGAAATCAATATATTGGCGCGTACTTCATACTTGTCAAGGCGCACTTTTGCAAATACAAAACCGATAGCGGTGCAGCCAACGATGCATAGGGCAAAAAGCCACCAATGGCTGATATAGTCTTGCAGGATTGCCCGGAAGTCTATGAGGTCGCTGTCGTGTCTCTTTTCGTTATGTCTCATAAAATTGATGATGTTTCTTTAAACGACAATTAGATTACTTCACGGCAAGGGCAATAACGAGAGACGCTATAACCGATGAAGCACTGATTATTGAGGAAATAACTTGCAGCCGATAGCTGTTCTGCGTGTTGTACCGGGCATTGTCTTTTCTGATCTGGTTGGGGTCGACAATTATTACATCGTTTTGTTTCAAGTAATAATAGGGTGAGGAGATAATTGATGCATCATTGAGGTTGAGGGTATGATACTCGATTTTTCCATCAACTTCACGCAGCAGCAACACGTTTTCGCGTTTTCCATACTCGGTCATATCACCGGCCGCGGCAATCGCATCTATAATCGAGATTCTCTCGTTGTTGTTTACAGGCACCACGCCCGGATTCTTAACTTCACCCATGACATTTACCTTGAAATTCATGAGAGATACTTTCACCGTCGGGTCAGTCACATCTTTCCCGATTTTTGAAGTCAGCATATCGGCCAGTTCCGAGGTAGTCATCCCGGCAACATGGAGCGTGCCCAAAACAGGGAATGAAATATTCCCGTCGCGGTTGACGATATAGGTCTGTTGCCGTGCGCTCGATTGAGTAATCATGTCTTTATTCGTCGCCGGATTTGCCACAGGCAGATTGTACATCGCTGTGGCATCGGGGACAAGTGACGTGACCGATATGAAAAGCTCGTCGTCAGGCTGGATTCTGATTGAATAATCACTGCGGGAAACAGATCCTTCAATATTGTCTCGCATGTCGGTAAAATATGAAAGATTGGTCTTCGGAGAGCTGCAAGCACCCGTTACCAAGAGGGCGGCGATAGCTACTGACAACTTTATAGTTCTGAATTTCATATATGTATCTCATGAATACAATGCCCGCGCAGTAATGTGAAATCCCATTCATAAATTGAAGTAAAGTCCATTACAATTTCAGGACACCGATTGGTTGTAGTTAATGTTCTTTTATAAAACGGCAAACACTTGTCTTTATTATGTAGTTATTTAATAATAAATTATTTCACGGGTGTCGACTGTGTAGCTGACGTGCGGTATTTCGGACTCGCCTTGGGTAACCCACACTGTCAGTCTCTCGGTCCAGTTTCCATGATTGTCTTCAGCACGGTATATGTTGAAACATGAGCCTATGTCTCCGCGGTTTTGATTAGACAACGGATTGGTATACTGGCCTATGATGCGGTGGTTGTCATCATAGATTGTCGTGGCAAACTGTCCCATTCCGGAACTTTCCACGAGATTTTCCGAGACATGATTATATCTCAATGTGTCGCGGAGAAAGCCGCCATGCAGCCCTTTTATGTTTGGTCGCCCGTCGCTCCACTTGATAATGCGGCCTTCTGAATCACGCTCTATGCGCTCGTTGCGACGCTTGACGTAATGGCCGAGAGAGTCGAAATAAATTTTGGTTTCAACCCTGTTGACGGCATTAGTGTCAATCGACAGGCTGTCTCCGTCGATCAGCGTTACTTTGTGATATGTTGTCTTGGTTACGTTCCTGACTCGGCCACAAAGCTCGAAAATGGCCAAGTCGCCGGTGTGGAATTCCGGTGACGCGGTTTCTTCATTTTCATTGGCCGCGTGGTCGGGCGAACTGCAAGATGCTGTTAGAAGCAAAGCGGCAAAAGATGCCAATGTTTTTATCGTCATATCTTTATATAGATGTTTTTTCGGTAAAGGAATAGGCCTACAAGCCAGTTGAGCAACACAAACACAATGGTGTAACAGAGGGATGCGAACGAAGGCGCAAATCCCGGAAGACTATAAAACCATCCGAATAAAATGTCTCTTACCGATAGAACTTCTGCGCCGACAGTGATGCATTCATATCCGAAGGAGATTTCCATGACCTCGGACAATACATAAAGAAACAGCGGATTTACGCCAAACACATGAAAAAAGCGGGTCCAACGTTTCCATCCTTTGATGTCGATTGCCCAGACAAGAAGTGCCAAAAGCGAGGCCGCCATGCCGCACGTCGTGAGCACAAAAGTCGGTGACCAGATGCGTTTGTTGATTGGAAGTCCGTAACTGAGAAGGAGACCGGCGAATGTCAGAACCGTTCCGATGATAAACAGTCTGTTTATGCGATCTCGGTTGGACGATGTAGACATGATTGTCATACCACACAAGAACCCGATAAGCACATGTGCGATGGAGGGCAGTGTGCTTAACAATCCTTCAGGGTCAAACTTCATTGCCACGCCGTCGACGCGTGTTGTGTGCATGTGGTCGGCCCCGAGCACCTTATGATCTACAATCGAAATGACGTTGTCGCCGGAAAATTCCCATCCGTGGCCTGCGAGCAGCACTGCAGTGTAGGTGGCAAGCAGGGTGACCACTAAAAACGGTAAGTATCTGTGCCGCAATGTGACAGCGACAATCGAAGCCACGCAGTAGCACAGGGCAAGTCGGGGAAGGACTCCGAGCAAGCGCAGATGGCTGAAATCGAGTGCGGCAGCGAGAACTTCTGCGCCGGAGTTGATGCCTCGCATAAACAGTCCGAACCAAGTGATTGCTAGACCGATTGCAAAAATGACGACAGAGCGTCGCAGGATTTTCACAATTAAGGGTATGCTCGGGCGAAAGTCGCTTTTTCGTAGCGACATGTAGGTCGAGATTCCCATGATAAACATGAAAAACGGAAACACGAGGTCGGTAGGCGTCAAGCCGTTCCAAGCAGCATGGTGTAATGGCTCATACGAGCAATCTCCGTTTCCCGGATTGTTTACGAGAATCATTCCGGTCACGGTTATGCCGCGCATGATGTCGAGAGATAGCAGCCTCTGCCCTGATTTGGGTATGTGTGGTGACATGGCAGTATACCTGAATTAGCTATTGATTCGGCAAAGATACGAAATTATGTTGAAACAGCGCATTAATACCGTTAATATATTTTAACACGGATGGCGGTGATGCTGACACGGGGGTATTGTTACCTTTGCAGATGAAAAAGCAGATGCTCAGATGACAGAATCGACACTTAACAAACTTAAAATATTGGCCGAGGCAGCACGTTACGATGTGTCATGCTCGTCAAGCGGCACTGTTCGCAACAACAAAGACAAGGGTATTGGTAATACAGTCGGCGGCATCGGGGTGTGTCACAGTTTCGCTGCTGACGGGCGGTGCATTTCTTTGTTGAAGGTCATGATGAGCAACGTATGTCTCTATGATTGCGCCTACTGCATCAGCCGCAGAAGCAACGACATCCCTCGTGCCACCTTGACGGTCAAGGAACTGGTCAATCTCACTATTGAATTTTACAGGCGCAACTATATCGAGGGGCTGTTTCTGAGCTCGGCCATTGTCAAGAATCCAGATTTTACAATGGAATGCATGGTGCAGGTGGCCAAGGAGCTGCGTGAGGTTCATCGTTTTAACGGATACATTCACCTGAAGGGTATCCCGGGTGCGTCGCTTGAGCTGATAAACCTTGCCGGGAGGTATGCCGACCGCATGAGCGTCAATGTCGAGATTCCCAAGCAGAAATCATTGCAATATCTCGCTCCCGAAAAAAATCATAAAAACATTTATGAACCGATGAAGTATATCAACACGGCGGTTCTTGAAAACCGCGAGGACAGGCGGTCACTTCTTCATGTCCCACGCTTTATCCCGGCAGGACAGAGCACGCAGATGATTGTCGGTGCGAGTGACGATACCGACCATGACATATTGACTCTTTCATCTTCGCTGTATAGGGCCAAGTCAATGCGGCGCGTCTATTATTCGGGGTATGTTTCGGTAAACACCTACGACAGCCGTCTTCCGGCACTGAAACAACCGCCGCTTGTGCGGGAAAATCGCTTGTATCAGGCTGACTGGCTTATGCGGTTCTATCAATTCAGAGCCGACGAGCTTGTCGACCCGAAGAATCCCAACCTTGACTTGGATGTGGACCCTAAAATCGGGTGGGCGTTGCGACACCCTGAATTTTTTCCGATCGATGTCAACAAGGCTCCTTATGAAATGCTGTTGCGGGTTCCCGGAATAGGGGTTAAATCGGCCAATCTGATTGTTAACGCCCGGCGTTACCGCGCGCTCGGCAGTGATCATCTGAAGAAAATCGGTGTAGTCTTAAAGCGGGCACAATATTTTATAGTGTGCCGTGAATTGCCGTCGGCTGTAATCGGCGACCTTTCTCCGGAGTATGTAAAACTCCGCCTCATGCTGCCGTCGGGGCCGTCCCGCCGCACAGTTGACCGTTATCCCAGTCTGTTTTAAAATAGGGAAGGTTATGTTATATACGTTTGACGGGACATTTGACGGATTGCTCAGTTGCGTTTTCGACGCTTTTGCGAGGAAAGAGGATGTGACGGAGGTGCTTCGGACTTGGGATGAAATACCCTTGTTCTGCCTTGACGCAATGCGGCATGTCGATACAGAATTGGCTCACGCACGTCGGGTTTGGCTAAAACTGGAGAAATGCATGTCTCGGACAGTCCTGAACTCGCTTGTGAAAAGTTTTCTCTATGCTCCTGTGGAGGTTTCATTCTATTCAACCTTGTTTCGGTTCATCTGTCGTGCCATGGTTTCAGAAATCCGTATCGAGGGTGATTTTGGTGATGCCGACGTGCTCGCAGTCTTGAACAACAGCCGGAAAGTCAGCTACGAGGCGTCCCGCATGAGGCAGTTTGTCCGTTTCCAAAAAGCGGTAAACGGAACCTATTTCGCCATGATTGAACCGCTGTATGACGTGTTGCCGCTTGCAATAGGGCATTTTGTCGACCGGTTTGCCGACAGCCGGTTTATAATTTACGACCGCATTCGGGATTATGGGTTCTTTTATGACGGCAAAGAGTCGCACCGCATTGTCTTGTCTTCTGATGCTCCCCACATGGTGACAGGCAATCTTGACGAGACAATCGCCGATGCCGATGAAGCCATGTTTAAAAAGCTGTGGCGCACTTATTTTAACGCTACTGCCATTCCCGAGCGCACTAACCCTCGCAAGCAGCGTCAGGATATGCCGCATCGTTTCTGGAAATATCTGACCGAAGTTAACGGTGTGTGATTATGGAAGTTGTGTCGCGTTGAACGTTCTTGTTATGAGCGTCAAATGTCTTGACTGCATTTTTTACAAATGCGTTTCGTGCATTTATCCATGCAGGGGAAATCTCGTCACTTTCAGCCGGGAAAAGTCTGAAATTGTCACCCGCTTTTAGCGGTGGCTGAACAAAAACAAGACGATAGGATGCCGAGTCAACGACTGCTTGGCCTGCCATGTCTCTTTTCAGCACGACACGGGCGAGCGCACCACCGCGGGTGTCGGCAGTCCTCATTCCCGAGATGAAATTTCCGAGCGAGTACACAAGAAACACATTTTTCCCTGTTTTCGGGTTGTAGCGCATCTCCATCGGCTGAATCACATGCGGGTGACCGCCGATGATTAAATCCACACCGAGGTCGCTGATGTAGTCGGCAAGGTTTTCCTGACTTTTATTCTGTACAAGATGATATTCGTCGCCCCAGTGGATGCATGTCGCAATAATTTCAGCGCCTTTTTTACGGGCATTTTCGACATCTTTTGCAATGAGGGTGCGATCGATATAGTCAATTTCGACCGGCGTTTTTCGTTCGATACCGTTAGTACCGTAAGTATAGTTCAGAAATGCGACTTTGAACCCGTTGATGTCGCTGATTACAGGCGATATGCTGTCATGGTGAGCTTGGCTGCGATATATACCGACGTGGGGGATGCCCCGTTTCTCAAACCGGCTGATTGTTCTGACAACCCCTCGGTCATGCCTGTCCAAGCAATGGTTGTTGGCTGCAAGCATGAGGTCAAAGCCTGCATCGGTCAGTGCGTCGAGATAGCTGTCAGGGGCACAGAACATCGGATAACCGGAGTAGGGGGCGCCTCCGAGCGGAGTCTCCAGATTCACTACCGCGAAGTCGGCCGATTCGATGTAGGGCTTTACGGCGTCAAAACACCCGTCATAGCAGTAAGAACCGTCAGGACGCTGTGCGGCATCAAGCTGTCGCTGATGCTGCATAGCGTCCCCGGCAAATACTATTTCGGCCTGCTCGTTGCTGAGCAGAAGTGAAAGTAACGATATTAGGAGACTGTTGAATATCACGACATCACTTGTAGATTTCGTGACGGGCGGCAAGGAGGGTGTTGCGCATGAGCGAGACAATCGTCATGGGGCCTACTCCGCCGGGAACCGGGGTGATGAACGAGCATTTTTCGGCCACGTTTTCAAAGTCGACATCTCCGCGCAGACGGAATCCGCTTTTCTTTGTCGAATCCTCGACACGGGTCGTCCCCACGTCGATAATCACAGCTCCGGGCTTGACCATGTCGGCGGTGACGAAGCCGGGGTTTCCGAGAGCGGCAATGATGATGTCGGCTTCGGCACAGATTTCCTTGAGGTTTTTTGACGCGCTATGCAGCACCGTCACAGTGGCATTGCCCGGATTGGCTTTCTGCATCATGAGGGTAGCCACCGGTTTGCCGACGATGTTGCTTCGACCGAGAACGGCACAACGAGAGCCACGGGTAGGGATGTCATAACGGCGCAGCAACTCGATAATGCCGGCAGGAGTAGCCGAGAGGAAGCACGGGAGGCCGATTGACATGCGTCCCACGTTGATGGGGTGGAATCCGTCGACATCCTTTCGATAATCTATCGCCTCGATGATGCGCTGCTCGGATATGTGGCGGGGCAACGGGAGTTGCACGATAAATCCGTCAACATCTTCGTCACGGTTAAGGCGGTCAATCGCGGCAAGCAAGTCCTCCTCGGTGACATCTTCCTCATAACGGAGGAGGGTAGAGGTAAACCCGCAAGTCTCGCATGCTTTGACTTTATGGGCGACGTATGTCTCGCTGCCTCCGTCATGTCCCACGAGAATTGCGGCAAGGTGGGGACGACGTTTCCCTTCGGCCACCATTTGCTCAACTTCGGCTGCTATTTCACGCTTGATGTCGTCGGCTATCTTTTTTCCGTCAATAAGTGTCATGTCTTAATTTTTTGAAATTCGTGATTATCGGCGACGAAGATTGCGCATGTTGCGCATCATCGACATGGGGTTCTTGATTCCTGAAACAGCCTTCATCATTTTTCGTGTTTCTTCAAACTGCTTGATGAGACGGTTTACCTCTTGAATGTCGGTGCCTGATCCGGCGGCAATGCGGCGACGGCGGCTGCTGTTGATTATTTCGGGATTTTGTCGTTCTTCGGCAGTCATCGAGTAGATGATTGCTTCGATACTCTTGAACGCGTTGTCGTCAATATCAATGTCCTTGATTGCTTTTCCGACACCGGGAATCATTGACGCAAGATCCTTGAGGTTGCCCATGCGTTTGATTTGCTGGATTTGGCTGAGGAAATCGTTGAAATTGAACTGGTTTTTTGCAATTTTGCGCTGTAATTCGCGGGCGGCTTTTTCATCATAGGCGTTTTGGGCACGCTCTACAAGGGAGACGATGTCGCCCATGCCGAGAATACGGTCGGCCATGCGCGAGGGGTGGAACAGGTCGATGGCATCGAGTTTCTCTCCTGTGCCGACAAACTTTATAGGTTTCGTAACGACAGTGCGTATTGAAAGCGCGGCACCACCACGGGTGTCACCGTCGAGTTTGGTCAATACGACACCGTCAAAATCAAGGCGGTCATTGAACTCCTTGGCGGTATTGACCGCGTCCTGACCGGTCATCGAGTCAACGACAAAAAGTGTCTCCTGCGGCTTTACCGCGTTCTTGATGGCCGCAATTTCCTGCATCATTTCTTCGTCGACAGCAAGACGGCCCGCAGTATCGACAATGACGAGGTCAAGGTGGTTGGCCTTGGCATGTCGGATTGCGTTCTCTACAATCTGCACCGGGTTTTTGTTGCCGTCCTCGCTGTAGACCGGCACGTCGATTTGCGATGCCAAAACCTTGAGCTGCTCGATTGCGGCAGGGCGGTAAACGTCAGCGGCCACAAGTAACGGGCGTTTGCCCTGCTCGCTCTTTAGTTTTTTTGCAAGCTTGCCCGAAAATGTTGTTTTTCCCGATCCCTGAAGTCCCGACATGAGGATTACGGCAGGATTGCCTGACAGATTCAGGCCGGCAGCCTCGCCGCCCATGAGACGAGCAAGCTCGTCATGGACAATCTTGACCATCAACTCGCCCGGTTTGATGGCGTTGATAACGTTCTGACCGAGCGCTTTTGCCTTTACTTCGTCGGTAAACTGCTTGGCTACTTTGAAGTTGACATCGGCTTCGAGAAGTGCGCGGCGCACATCTTTCAGTGTTTCGGCAACGTTGATTTCGGTGATTTTGCCTTCACCTTTCAGGATTTTAAAGCTGCGTTCAAGTCTTTCGCTTAGATTTTCAAACATGTCGTTGTCCTTGGGATATGGGGTGGGTTATATTTCGTTATTATTTAATGAGTCGGTTGGTCGCTGTGTCGGGGAATATGACGGCAGGAGTAAAGTCGCGCGCCTCATCGGGAGTCATTCCGGCATAGCACATAATAATTATGATGTCTCCGACCTGTACTTTGCGTGCTGCCGCGCCGTTCAGACAGATTACTCCTGACCCGCGCTCGCCGGCAATGGCATAAGTGTCGAAACGCTCGCCGTTGTTGTTGTCGACGATATAAACGCGCTCCCCGGGAAAGATGTTGGCTGCGTCCATGAGGTCGCGGTCAATCGTTATGCTCCCGATATAATCGAGGCGGGCTTGTGTCACCGTCACACGGTGAATTTTGGACTTCATTATTTCAAGTGTCATCGCCGGGTCGGATATTTAATGTTATCAATAAGTCTGACGTTGCCGCAATAGACAGTCACGCACCCGACAGGCTCGGTTGTCTCGTCCCAGTCAGAAATAGGCTGCATGGTTTTGCCGTCGACAATTTCATAATATTCCACCTCAAGCTGTGGCAGCGAGTTTAACTCGTCGGTGACATACCGCTTGGTCTGTTCCACGGTGTGTTCGGCTGCCCATGACTGACTTCCTTCGAGTGTGCGGTGTATTGCGGGTGCGACAAGCCGTTGCTCGGGGGTGAGTCTGACGTTGCGGCTGCTCATTGCAAGGCCGTCGGTCTCGCGCTTTATGGGACAGGCCACGATTTCGAGGTCGAATCCCTCAATCTCTACCATACGGCGGATGACTGCAATCTGCTGAAAGTCTTTCTCTCCGAAATATGCCCGGGTGGGGCGCACCATGTCGAAGAGTTTGCTGACTATCTGTGCCACGCCGTTAAAGTGTCCCGGGCGCATGGCTCCTTCCATGACTTCGGCAACCGGGCCGAGGTCAAAGACTCGTGTGTCAGGCTCGGGATAAACTTCTTCCACGCTCGGGATGAAAGCGTAATCGGCTCCGGCGGCAATAAGCTTTTCCACGTCGGCCTCCTCGGTGCGGGGATAGGTCTTCAGGTCCTCCGGGTTATTAAACTGAGTGGGGTTTACAAAAACACTCACCACAACAATATCATTGTCGCCGCGAGCCTTTTCAATAAGTGAAACGTGGCCCGCGTGAAGTGCGCCCATCGTGGGAACAAGTCCCACTGTGCGTCCCTGAGCTTTTGCGTCCGCCACTCGGCGGCGCAGCTCATCGACTGTGCGTATTATTTCCATTTTTTAGCGTCAGTGCTTAAAATTGCGACTGCAAAATTAAACATTTATATCCTTAATACCAAACGTTTAATCGAAAACCCGCTTGTCGTGCCGCTTAATACCTTGTTTATTTGGACATTTTGGTCTAACTTTGCGGCTGTTATGCAACAGGAATTTGCCTCAACATTACTTGAAAATGCCGTGACCGAGTTGTCGCGACTTCCCGGAATCGGGCGCAAGACCGCTTTGCGTCTCGCGCTGCATTTGCTGCGTTGCGACGAAAATGTCGGAGTCGCTCTCGGCCAGTCTATAATCGAGATGCGTCGCGGCGTGAAATATTGCCGCACATGTCATAACATATCCGAAACCGATATATGCCCCATCTGCGCGTCGCCTCGCCGTGACCGTTCGACAGTCTGCGTGGTCGAGAGTGTGAAAGATGTAATGAGTTTCGAGAATACGGGCCAGTTTTCGGGATTGTACCATGTGCTCGGGGGTGTGATTTCCCCGATGGACGGCATCGGCCCTGAATTGCTTGAAATAGACTCTCTCGTCAAGCGCGTCGGGGAGGAAGGCGTAAAGGAGGTTATACTTGCCCTGAGCGCGACGATGGAGGGGGAGACGACCAATTTTTATATCTATCGCAAGCTGGCGCCTTTTACGGATGTCCGCATCACGCAACTTGCGCGCGGTGTGTCGGTGGGAAACGAGATAGAGTACACTGATGAGATTACTCTTGGCCGTTCACTGCTCAATCGCACGTTGTTTACTGACAGTTTTTCCAAAAAGTAAGTGAGTATGCAATTGCTTTGTGATGGCGTGATCTCCCTCCGGGCCCTTGAACCCGGGGATGTCGATATATTATATAGGTGGGAAAATGACACCGAGTTATGGGAAGTGGGGCTGACAATCGCTCCATTCTCTCGTCAACAGCTTGTCGATTATATAGAAAATTATGACGGGAACATTTTTACAGCGCGCCAGTTGCGTCTGATGGTCTCTCTCGATTCTACCCGGGAGGCCATAGGCACTGTTGACCTCTATGACTATGACCCGGTAAATTGCCGCAGTGCGATAGGGATACTGATAGATTCTGCATTTGCTCGGTGCGGATATGGTGCGGCGGCATTGCGGCTCATGGAACGATATTGTTGCTCCCGGCTCGGGTTGCACCAGCTTTATTGCGTGGTTCCGGAAGATAATGTTGCGAGTCGGGCGCTTTTTTCTTCGGTAGGTTACACGATTTCAGGCCGTTTGCGTTCTTGGCTTCGTAGGAACAGCTCCTATCGTGACGCTTACATCTATCAGCGCATGTTGCAGGCGGGCTGCTGACAGCAAAAATAAATTTGCCGCCAGTGGAAAAATCCATTGGCGGCAAATTAAGAGTTCTCTGTAATCGGGGGCAGGAATTACTTGCCGGCGATAGAGTCAGAAACTGTCAGACGAGCGCGGCCTTTTGCGCGGCGACGTGCAAGCACTTTGCGGCCGTCGGGGGTTGACATGCGGGCACGGAAGCCGTGCTTGTTGACTCTCTTTCTGTTAGAAGGTTGAAATGTTCTTTTCATTGCCGTTGTATGTTTACTTTTTGTTATTCCACAATTTGAGGTGCAAATTTAAGAATTATTTCCGACAACAGCAAAACATTTTAGCTTTTTGTAACATTTTTATCTGTTATAGCTCTTTTTTCAGCTCGTCACACCACTCTTTGACCCGCTTTTCAGTCTGGTCGCCGTGGTTCATGTTGTCAATCAGCAACCCGACGATGACTCCGTTGACTTCGGCTTTGGTGACATTATAGTCGTATCCGGTGGTGTTGAATGCGCCGATAAACATTGCGCCGGTTTTCTGCAATCTGCTGTACAATTCTCCGACAGCGTTACAGAAGGTATCGCTCATAGTCTCGTCGCCGCAACCGAATAATGCTATCTTTTTCCCTTTGAGGTCAAGAGCTTCGAGCCCGTCAATGAAATTGGCCATGTCATCTTGCATCCTGCCACTTCCCCAAGTGCTTGAGCCGAGTATCAGCAGGTCATAATCGCCGACAGCAGAAGGGGCGGTAGATGAAACATTGTGAACGTCGGCTGATTTTATGTCAAGGCACTTGGCGATATAGTTTGCCACTTCGGCGGTATTGCCTGTCGTTGTTCCGTAAAAAACACCTGTTCTTTTCATAATCCGATATTTCTTTAAGTTCTAATTATAGTCTAATTTTTATCCCACATCGAGCCTCTCAACGGATACTGCGAGCCTCTGAGCAACAGGCGCAACGCTGTGTTATAGGTGAAATAGGACCACATCCAGTTCAACAGCACGTTGAGCTTGCTTCTCATTCCCAAC
This sequence comes from Porphyromonadaceae bacterium UBA7042, assembly GCA_002494015.1. GTDB lineage: Bacteria > Bacteroidota > Bacteroidia > Bacteroidales > Muribaculaceae > Duncaniella. The sequence goes on from DLAR01000109.1 coordinate 24,731, forward strand.
AGAGAAATCAGATGGACAAACATCCATACCATCCACGCCCACCATCCGTCAAAGTGGAGGCCTTTTATGTCGGCTACCGCCCGGTTGCGTCCGATTGTGGCCATTGAGCCTTTGTCGGCATACCTGAAAGGCTTTGTGGGGCCGCCGTTAAGCATTCCGGCGAGAAATTTGCCCTGTTGGATTGCGACTTGGGCCAATTGGGGATACCCGCGAGGGTAGAGCGGGGTTTCTGTATAACCGATGTCTCCGATAGCGTAAATCCCGTCAAGACCTTTTACACGGCAATATTCATCGGTGACCAAGCGGTTTCCCGGGCCGCGTTTCACCTCGGTACCGGTCAGTTTGAACGGAGTGCCTGTAACCCCTGCTGTCCAAATGACCATTTCGGAATAAATCGCGGTGCCGTCTTCAAGTGTGATTACATTGTCGTTATACTCCTTCATTACATGTTGGAGCTTGACGTCGACGAGTAGAGACTTCAAATCGCGAAATGCATCCTGCGACGATTTTTCGCTCATGGTATGCAATAACCTGTCTGATCCTTCGATAAGACGAATCGAAACATCCTCCATAGGAATTTCGGGATAATCACGTTTCAGGATATAACGCTTCATCTCGCCGAGCGCACCGGCAATCTCGACCCCCGCAGGGCCGCCCCCTATAACGGTAAAGCTCATCAGTCGGCGGCGCTTTTCTGCATCCGGCTCAATAGCGGCTCTCTCACAGCGGTCAAGAATCTCATTGCGGCAGCGGATTGCCTCGTCGGTTGATTTCAATGTGAACACCTGTTCGATTAATTTGTCGTTGCCAAAGAAATTGTTGGTCGTTCCGACGGCAAGAATCAGCTTGTCATATGGTATTTCCTCATATTGGGTGATGACAACTTTCCGGGTTACATCTACTTCAGCGACATCACCTATATGGAATCTTACGCCCTTCCCCCTCTTTTTTATCTCGCGTCGCAACGGAAAGGAGATGCTTGTCGGGTCGAGACCCGATGACGCTACCTGATAAAACAACGGGGGGAAACCGTGATAATTGTTGCGGTCGACAAGGCTTATGTCAAAGCGTGACTTGTCGAGACGTTTTACGAGATTCAATCCGGCAAAACCTCCCCCGACAACCACCACCTTTTCTTTAGGCTCATTTTCTCTCATAAATCCAAATCTTTGTACAATAACAACAACCGTCCCCGACGCAAAGTTGCACTGATGGCAGATTTCATTCCCGGTAATGTGCTATTTGAATTTTAACTTTTTGAGTAAAAACTTGTAAATTGCAATAGAATCGATTATATTTGCGCTTAATCATTAACCTCTCCTTATGAATATAAAAAAGTTCTCATTACGTTTATTTATTGCAACAGTTTTAGCGGTTCTTATGGTGTCTAACAGCCATGTCTGCCGGGCCGACCTCAGCCATCGTTATACCGATATAACCGGCACATCGGCACACCCCGGACTTGATGACAGTGGCGGCTCTTATACCGCCTCGCCACGAGACTTCGAGGTGCCGAGATCGCTAAAAGACCAGATTGTCGAGCCTTCTCCCGGCCCTGCTGCTCTTAACCGATATATCGACTGCCCCGTGTCTTATTCGACGGGTGCACTTGGCATCCAGATTCCTGTTTACACGCTTCAGGTCGGTGACTTTTCGTGGCCGATTGCCCTGAGTTATCACACCGGGGGTATAAAAGTCGACGATATGCCCGGAGATGTGGGGCTCGGATGGACTCTTGTCGGTGGAGGTTGTGTCTCAAGAAAAATAAACGGACTTCCCGATGAATTTAAAGGGTTTCTTGAACTTGATACAAGCTACCCGTCCAAGACGACGCTTGACAACTTCCTGAAATACCTTCATAATCAGGTTGACACCAACCGTGACCGTTTCTATTATAACGTTCCCGGTTACAGCGGCAGTTTCTTCGTCAAGGGTCCTTACGACATAATAATGCTCCCCGAAACAGGGGTCGACATTTCAATTAAACATTCAGGAGGCCAATATGTCGGTTTTACAATAACGACCCCCGAGGGTATCACATATCACTATACCGGGCAGGAGGGTACCAAGTATGAATATATCCCCGGCATGATTACCTCCCTTTATTTCTTGGCTGACTATGAAGCGACATCCGCGTGGTATCTCAGTAAAATCGTTCTGCCGGAGGGTCGGGATGAAATCACGTTTGAGTATGAAACCGGATGTGAGTGGCAGAAAAACAACACACATAAGTTAAACCGTACCGGTTATTGGTGGAACACCGCCACCAAAAAGGTCGGGATAATATCGCAGGTTTCGTCAGGGGAAGCCGAGTTAAACGACAAACACCTTGTCACAACCCTTAACCAGCACGTCCTAAAACGCATTACAACCCGCAATGCTGTAGCGGAGTTCACGCATGAGACAGAACGGCCGCATTCGGCGTACAACGGTACAGCCAAATATATTACAGTGGTAAAAATCTTCACACCCGACAAGTCAAAATGCATCCGCGAGGCCGCATTTGAATACAGTCATCTTTCAGATGGGAGGCGCACTCTCGGCGCGGTCGAAATCACAGCCGACAACGTGTTGCTTGACCGCCGGGATTTTGACTACAAATCGATGCCGTCTACCCCGAGCCGCGATTACTTCGGGTATTGCAACGGATATCTAAGGAGCGTTGACAACCGCAGCGTGCTTGATGAGCATGGGGATATTTCCGGATTCCGCACCCCCAACACATACGCCGAGGCCGGGTCGATCAGCTCCATGACCGATATCATGGGATGTGTGACAACATTCCGCTACAAACCCAAAGTGTGCGGTGCCGGGCACGGGGATGTGACATACGCTAACGGCGTGGCTGTCTCGGAAATAACTGTTGACGACCCGTTGACATGGAGAAAACGTGTGAGACAATTTGATTATTCTGACGCAGTCAGCAACATAGACTTTAAATATGTCGAAAAGGCAGATTACATCGCGCAATCGGGCACATACACAAAAGTCTTCGGGTCGCAGTTTCCGATAGGTGACGTATATTCTATCGGGGTGACGTTGACTTCCTCATCCCGCCTTCAGGGATTCCCTGTTGAAGATGCCGTGACTTATTTTGGCAAAGCAAGAGAAACAGTCAGCGGTACCGGTATCGAAACCCCGATTGTTACCGAATATGTCTATGACACCTCCCGGTGTGCGTTTCCATTCTCAGGAGGGGGCCGCCGGATAGGGGAGGACGGGGACTGGAATTATGTGGGTGTTGAGCCTTATGGAAGTATTGCCATATCCTATCTTTTGTATTCTCAACGCCTGTCGCGAGGCTCATTTATAGAGGTTGTGGGCGACAATGTCCCGCTGAAACAGCGGATTACTTACCGAGGAACTCCCGGAAACCTCAAGATGGCCGAGCGGGAGACACGGGTATATTCCATCGACTCGGATACAACCTATCTGACCGGTTTTTTCTGCGAGAGTCCGCGTCGCAAGTTCCGGTACGGGAATAGAGAAAAAGAAAACTATGAGTCAATCAACGATTTTTCCTATTTTAACACATACACGTCCACCTATCGCCGCTTTTGCGACTCTATAATCACGGAGCGTTTCTATCCCGATGGTAATACCCGGCGTGTCGTCGCTCGGATGGAATATGATCTCAGCCCTGAAACACGGGACTTATACAATCTTGAAACCAAATCGTTTATTGCCCTTGATCCGGTAGGGTTTCCCCGTTTCGAGGGTGATTCGTTGCAGCGGGCACTGAACGGCAACCTCATGGCGACAATAATAAAGTGTGGTAGTGACAGTTTTGCCAACTACCGTTGTTATGCCGCCAACATACGCCGCGGACTGCTCAAGACAATAGCGACCTCAGGCAATATGAAAAACCTCCCGGTAATGGAAAAATGGATTTCAAACGGCATCGACTCTGTTCAGAAAAATTATTATTACGGACAGTTTGTCGGGCGCAACGGCAAGAAAATCACCCGTCCTGTGGCAGTAACTCTCGGCAAACCGGGCCGACGGCTGATGGACGCGCAGTATTTTACGGCCTATACGGCCGACGGCCACCACGTGAGAATCGTGAATGCAGGCGGTATCGCCATGAACTACACATGGGATACCCACGACAACCTGCTGTCGACATGCGTGGAAGGCACCGGGCTGAAAAACAAATATGAGTATCAGCCGCTTGTCGGATGTACGCGTAGCGAGCTGTCGAGTGGTAAAATCCGTCAGTATTCCTATACGGGCGGACGGCTTACGTCAGTTTCCAATAAGTTTGGAACCGCCTTGCTCAGATACCGTTACGGACTGTATGCCGACGAGAGTGTCGAAGAAGATGCCGGTAACTTTGTCGAGGAGTCGGCGCGCAACAGCCTGAACGGGTGGATGGTAACGCGCAGGCATTTCGACGGATTCGGCGACAACTACCTGACCTACGGCATCGGTCTCGGCGGCGGCGGGGAGACTGTTGTCAGCGGCACGAAGTTTGACGCTGTCGGTCGGCCTGTTCGGGTGATGGTGCCTGTGACCGGCAGCCATCAGGAACTGGATGGACTTCCGGGGGTGATTGACAATGATAATTTTGACTGGATTTTCGACGACCTTTGTCCCGCCGATTCCAACGCCACAGTACTTTCCTATCTTCCGGGAAACGCCGATGACCGCGCCGTCGTCACACGGTCGCCCGGCGACGACCTTGCCGGTCATCCCGCCACGGCCAACTATGTCTGCAACAGTTCAAAGGTTTCCCGTTATTCATGCCCGAGATATGTCTATGAAAACGGAGTCGTGAAATGGCTTGGCGCATATCCCGCCGGGATGCTCGACGTGGCAGAGGTAGTCGATGCCGATGGCCACAAGTCGCTTGTATTTACCGATTTCAGGGGGTACAGGGTTCTTGAACGGCGGGTAATCCAAATTACATTAATGACGCATGGGGCAATCCTCGTGTAGTGCTTCAGCCGATGGCGTTTGACAATCTTCCCGTCAAAATGCAATCGGGATGGTCATTCTCTCAGGATGTAATTGACAGCTACGCCTTCATCTACGAGTATGACGAGTCGATGCGCGTTGTCAGCAAGAAGCTGCCGGGGTGCGAGCCTGTCACGTACTGCTACGACCGCTGCGGGCAGCTGGCGTTCAGTCAAGACGGCAACCTGCGCGACGAGGGGCGACGCATGTTCTACCTCTATGACACCGCGGGCCGCCCGACGCTCACGGGCCTCTGCGACGCGCCCGTGACATGGGCCGCCTACACCGACACCGCCATGATCTCGTCCCGTGTCGACAACCGTGCCATCGACAAGACCTACTACTCCGCTCCCGTCCACCTCGGCAACCCCAAGATGCTCAACGCGTGGTACTACGACACCTACATCAACCTCCCCGGCCATTCCTACAATCTCTCTGTCGTGCGCAACGGCCTGCTGACCATCTCCTCGTCGGCACTGATGCCCCCTGTCGGAGACCAAGACCGAATCGTTACATCCAACTATTACGACTGGGAAGACCGTCTCTGCGAGTCGACGACCGACATTGCGGGCGGTGGTACCATCAACACGCACACGGTATATACCCTCTCCGACCAAGTCGACTCCGTCTGGGTCTACACCCGTCTCCCCAATGACACCATAGTCGACCGCTACAAGTACCGCTATGACCACGCCGACCGCCTCAAGTCGGTGACATTCTACCACGTTGACGACGCGCCTGTCGTGCTCGCCGTCAACGACTATGACGCGCTTGGGCGCCTCGCGACCGCCAAGCTCCCGGGCGAGACTGTCAGCTACGGCTACAACGTGCGCAACGCCCTGACCTCCATCACATCCCCCCGATTCTCGCAGCAGCTCCGCTACGCCGCCGGGGCCGCGAATCCGTGCTACAACGGCAACATCGCCGAGGCGGTCACCCAAGGCAACAAATACGCCTACACCTACGACAACGCCAACCGCCTGACCGAGGCGAGATACACCGATGCTGGTGCCGGGCCGAGGTATGTGCCAAATTATTCGACAACCTACGCCTACGACCGAAACTCCAACATCACCGCCCTGACCCGTTACGGGCAGACCGGCATCACCACTTGGGGCAAAATTGACGACCTTGTCATGACCTACGACGGCAACCGGTTGTCGAAAGTCGAGGATGCCGCCGACGAGGTACTGCTTGAAAACTCCCACGACATCAAAGTCCCGTTTTCCACAATCCAACCTTCCGATTCCGAACTCCCGCCGTTCCGTTACGACTCCAACGGCAACACCACTCGCGACCACACGAGAAATATTTACAGCATCCGTTACAACGCGCTCAACCTGCCGCAGAGCACCGTGGTTTCCTCCTCGACCGCGCCCCTGCTGCCGTTAATGGGCAATTCGTCTGTCGAACATGCCTACGATGCCGCCGGAATCAAGCATCAGACCGTGCATGTGAGCTGGACGAAGATACCGACCTCGTTTGGCCGTCCGTTGCACATTGAAAAGCGCGACACGACCCGCTATGTCGGGTCCCGCATCTATGAGAACGGGCAACTTGACCGTGTGCTGACCCCCTACGGCTACATCAAGGGCGGGGTGCACCACACCTTCCTCCACGACTATCAGGGCAACGTGGCGGCAGTCGTCGCAGGCGACTCGCTCGTGCAGCGCACCTCCTACTATCCCTACGGCCTGCCCCACGCCAACGCCCACGGTGCGACAACCAACCCCTACAAGTACTCCGGCAAGGAATTCGACACCTTCGGCGGCACCGACCTCTACGACTTCCACGCCCGCTACCACGCACCCTCAACAGGCCGGTTCATGACCGTCGACCCGTTGATAGGAAAAATGCCCGGTATGTCACCTTATATATATTGTGGAGGGAATCCGATAAATTATATTGATCCTTATGGATTGACAGTTTGGTCGACAAGTGACCAAGAGGCGATTCGGGAGTTCATAGAGCAGGTCAAGCGAAATCTGCCTATGGATGACGAGATGTCTCAATACAACATGGTCGGCTGGGATAAATCAGATACGGGTCAATACCGCATTGATACTGATTCTAAAATGTTATATTATACGACAACAAGCGTTGAAGATGGCTGTGTGACAATAACCTCCCATACACGAGACCTGACTGAATCCAATCAAGTTGAGAATTTCTTGTTCTCGTTATCAAAAGCATCCTTTGCATTAGCTGCTATTAGCGCAGTCGGGGATAATGCGGGAGATATTCTTTCAAACCGCAGCATGTATGACATTACATTGGTCGTAAAATACCCGACAACCGTATTGTGACAGTTAGAACTCCTGTCCGAAATTTTCACATGCCTGCCAAGGCACTGAAAATTGTAAAAGCCGTTGGTAAAGGCGGAGGATATTGTGGAATGGCAATTACCAGTCTATTGGCATATAATGATATGTATAAAGGCAATTACTACACGGCAAGCGCACGTTTAGGTGTGGCGGCTATAGAATTTGGGACTGCGCGAATCCCATATGGCGGTCCATTTATTTCTTTAGGTATAACGGCAGCTGAATGTGTATGGGGAGACCAGTTTTACGAGTGGGTAGAAGAAAATTATGATAACCAATAATTAAAAACGAACATGAGAATAATATATCAACATTTATTCTATAATGCCTACATGGATGGGAAAAATTCGAAAAATTATTCCGATTCTCCATTTTTCTATGCCTCGGGCATTGTAACTTGGTGTCTGTTATCAAATATAGAAATTATTATCTGCATCTTGAAAAAATTGGGTTATATAAGTAATACAATCTTTAAGATTGATACCAGACTATCTGTAGGGATATATGCAGTTATTGTTTATGTAGTGGTATACTGTTATTATAGAATGGGGAATAGATACAAAAAAATTTTACATTATTATGATAATAAATATAGCTTGTGTAAAAATAAAATCGCGTATATTTATGTAGTACTTTTGTATCTCATCTGTTCAACAGCAAGCACACTGGCAACTATTGTTTTTGTTAACGAATATTGGAAGTAAATTAAGTCAATCATTACAGTTTTGTAGATGTTATGTAAAATGTTAGTTCTCAAGATGACATCGTTACCAGAGAACGAGGCTATAACGTTACAATCGTGCGGCGACGCGTCGGGTGTCAAGCACCGCGTCATCCATTCGAGCATGAAGCCTGACGTATCGCCGACAGGCCGGCTGACCACCGCCGACACGACCGACTATGTCGGCAAACGCGTCTACCTCAACGGAAAGCTCGACAAGATCCTGACCCCCTACGGCTACCTGCAGGGCGGCAAATTCCACACATGGCTCCACGACTATCAGGGCAATATCGTGGCTGTCGTGGTCGGTGGCTCCGTCGCCCAGCGCAACAGCTACTACCCCTACGGCCTGCCACATGTCACCGGCCTGATAAAATTGCAGTCTCCATCCGCCACCTCCGTAACCGTCAACCCCTACAAGTATGGGGGCAAAGAATACGACACCTTCGGCGGCGCCGACCTCTACGACTTCCACGCC
>DLAR01000109.1:33549-41044 GCA_002494015.1 Porphyromonadaceae bacterium UBA7042
TGTCAACATCGATGACATGATATATTACTACCGCGAAATTGAAAAAGGCCGCTACGGACTTGTCGATGAAGATGGTAACGAATACAAAGGCAATGACAAATTCGCCAAAGCCGTTGTAAACGCATTGAGAATGCTTCAAAAAGGAGATAACGGCAATCGTTTAGTCTTGGACTTAGTTGAAAATAACCACCTTACGAGGATTGCAGAGTGGAAGAGTGGAAACTTTTTCCGAGATACAGAAAGTAATCCTACGGGGTGCTCTACAATATATTGGGATCCAGATAATGATTACGGTGGCATAAATGAAAAGGGTTATAAAATGTTTAAGCAAAATATTTATTGTCCGGCATTTGTTCAACTCGGTCACGAAATGGCCCATAATTGGGATTTTTTATATGGAGATTATGACTGTAGCGTTTGGTTACGATTTGATGATGGGCAGGCTTTTGCTCAGACAGAATTTTTTGCTTGTTATTATGAAAATTTGATTCGCGCTGAGCATTCCTTACCGATTAGAACCCATTATGCACGAACTGATAAATTGAATCCAATCGAAATGACAAGAGTTTCATATATGATTGGGAATATACCTCAATCTTATATTAGTATAAATGTTAGTCCATTTAAAATATTTAAATGATGAAAAAAATATTGTTACTAATTATTATGGCAACTATTTCTTGTTATTGTTTTGCCAAAGTTACTGCCGATAGCATTCTACAAGCTGTCGCAAATGAACAGATGCGGCCACCACTAAAATATAGAGATGATATTTCATATAAGCTAAATGAAAATTTTCAGGAATTACACATCTCATCGACTATAAAGATTAATCAAAAACATGATACTCTGTTCCTTTTAGAGGTATTCCCTTTAGAAGGAGGATTTCATATGTCGATGTGGAATAAACAGAATTTTGTTATTTGTGATTCTGACGGATATCTTTTTGATAATGAATTTGAGCAGAGCATTCGAAAAGAAATCAGTTTATGGGATAAAGAAAAAATCTTGAGATACAATGATTTGGTTAAAAATCACATGCATGACGGGGTTTACTATCTTGCATCAAAAATCACTGTAGAAAATGGGAAAATTGTAGATATAGATACGATAGAATTCCGCGACCTTACGAAATTGATAGGAATATGATGATTTGTGGCGATATGGCTCGGAAGATGTTATTTTAGTGGCGGCGGTGCTGCCGGTGGCGGGAAGGGCGGGGGCATTGCAGCCTCGTGACGGCGACGCGCTTGGCCGCCTCGCGACCGCCAAGCTCCTGGGCGAGACTGTCAGCTACGGCTACAACGTGCGCGACGCGCTGACCTCCATCTCGTCGCCGCGTTTCTCGCAGCAGCTCCGCTACGCCGCCGGGGCCGCTGCGCCCTGCTACAACGGCAACATCGCCGAGGCGGTCACCCAAGGCAACAAGTACGCCTACATCTACGACAACGCCAACCGCCTGACCTCGGCAAAATACACCCCCTCGGCGGGAGATGCCGACTACTCGGCAACATACGCCTACGACCGCAACTCCAACATCACCGCGCTGACACGCAAGGGGTTGAAAGATATTTTTGGCAACTACGGTCCTGTCGACGACCTGACCATGCTTTATGACGGCAACCGTCTGTGGCGTGTTTCTGACCATGCCGACGAGGTGCTGCTTGAAAATTCGGGCAACCTGCGCAACCCCGAAATTTTTGACCCGTCGGAAACGCAGTTTGACTACGATTCCAACGGCAACACCGTGAAGGACCTGTCGCGCAATATCGAGAAGATGGACTACAACACGATAAACCTGCCGCCTTCGGCGCGTCTCGTGCAAGGTACCGACCGCCTCTCCGGCCGCAAAACGAATCAGTCGATAGGCTATACCTACGATGCGTCGGGAGTTCGTCACCGCGTCATCCACGCCACGCAGCCACTGCTCGGCACGATGCCGATGAGAATCGCTACCGCCGACACGACCGACTATGTCGGGAACTACGTCATCCGCAACGGTCAGATAGACAAAATCCTGACCCCTTACGGCTACCTGCAGGGCGGAAAATTCCACACATGGATCCACGACTATCAGGGCAACGTGGCTGTGGTTGTGGTGGGCGACTCCGTGGCCCAGCGCAACAGCTACTACCCCTACGGCCTGCCACATGTCACCGGCTTGATAAAATTGCAGTCTCCATCCGCCACCTCCGTAACCGGCAACCCCTACAAGTATGGCGGCAAGGAATTCGACACCTTCGGCGGTGCCGACCTCTACGACTTCCACGCCCGCTACCACGCCCCATCCACAGGCCGCTTCATGACCGTCGACCCGATGGCCGAAAAATACCTCGGCATCTCCCCCTATATCTACTGCGCCGGAAACCCGATTGCCTACATCGACCCCGACGGGATGCAAATCTTTGTCAACATCGATGACATGATATACTATTACCGAGAAATTGAAAAAGGGGAGTACTGGCTTGTGGATGAAGATGGTAACGAATATCAAGGTGCAGACCAATTCGCTTTAGCTGTAATAAATGCATTAGACATGCTTCGGTCCGGAGATATCGGGTCTTCATTAGTCAATGACCTAGTTTCAAGTACAAAATGTTTTAATATAATACCGTCAGAAGATGGATGGTTTAAAGGGAGTGAGGATGTAGTAAATGAGGTCAGTTGTTTTACAATAGGATGGGATCCACATTCTACCATAGGTGGTCCAAGTGAATCCGATGACGGAACAGTATCTAATTATAGACCGTCATTTGTAGGACTTGGCCATGAATTAGCGCACGGCTGGGACAGAATATATGGATTATGGGATGAAACTCCTTGGTATAATTACGATTTAGAAGTAAAAGACAAACGCGATATATTTGCAATCCATGTTGAGAATATGATTCGAGCCGAACATAATTTGCCACTAAGATATGCATATGACAAAGATGCATTAAGGAGTAGATGCTTGATTGGAGGAACTGTCAGTGTATATTATGCCCCATATAGATATGTTAAAACTAAATTTTAGTAAAGCATTATGAAAAGAATATTTTTATATATAATTATAATTGTTATGGGTCAAACGACATGTGCTAATAATGTCAATCTTGATACCGTTATTGGGTATGTCACTAAGGCTCAGTTGCGTAAAAGTCCTGAGCTTGACGAATTAAATGGTAAGTGTAAATTTAACTTTTCTGATTATATTAAAATAAATCAGACATGTGACACTATATTTATAAGTGAATTTATTTCAGACGAAGGTGCCTATGGATCCGTATCAATATGGAATAAAAAATATAATATTTGTGTCGACAATATCGGGACTGATTATGAAACCATTCGAACTTTGTTTTGGAATCAAGAAAAAAAATATATTTCAGAGTGGAATACATCTTTTCTCTCCGGAACTAATGCGTATATCGTGAAAAGGGATGAAATATGCGGTGGCTATATTTGTTGGGCGACGCGGATAATCATCCATAATGGTTTTGCCTCATTTGAGATTATCAATTACAGAGGACCTATAGTTGACTAATTCACACTTGTTTTGGACAAAAAAACAGCAAAGAAGATGAAGAAGATACTAATTGTTTTTATTATTGCCATAGCATCGATTGAATGTTGCGCCAAAGTTACTGCTGATAGCATTTTACTGGCCGTTGCATGTGAACAATTGTTGTTGTCTTTTTTGTAGTATATGGAATGGGTAAGAAGTAAGCAATGAAACAGAAATTCCTAAATACAATCTTTTATATAATATATGCATATGTCGGGTTATGCACATTATACCTGCTGATTATGCATTTCAGCTTTTACAGCTGGAATATACCGGCGGATATTGTTGTCATTTTGGTCATCGTTTATCAGTTGACAGTGGGCTCAAATAGATATCAGATAAGTTACTCATCTGAAAAAATACTCGTAGGATTGCTGATATTGCCGACGGCTATTGTTGCTATATATTTGATTGTAATGCTGCCGTTAGTGTTGTTTTCACAATCACTAGATAACTCACATCTGCTGTTAACGGTTAATTATATTTTATCAATTATAGTTCTATGTCGTAGTTTGTATAAATTTGTCACCCATTGAATTAATATGTAATTTTACAAATTTTCACGCTATGGCACGAATGATGTTAACTTTAATAGCGGCTTTGCGGCCGGTGGCGGGAGTGTCAGCGAATCCGTGCTACAACGGCAACATCGCCGAGGCCGTAACCCAAGGCAACAAATACGCCTACGACAACGCCAACTCCTACAAGTATGGCGGCAAGGAATTCGACACTTTCGGCGGCACAGACCTCTACGACTTCCACGCCCCCTCGACAGGCCGCTACGGACTCGTCGACGAAGACGGTAACGAATACAAAGGCAATGATAAATTTGCCAAAGCTGTAGTGGACGCATTGAGAATGCTTCAAAAAGGGGATAACGGCAATCGCTTGGTCTTAGCTGCAATAGAAAGCACTAATCAGATGCGAATAAGTGAAGTAAACGAAAAACACCCTGATAACCTATTTCAAGAACACAAAAATGGAGATATAACTATTTGGTGGAATCCAAATAAAAAGGCCGCAGGCTACTCTGAATTTTGGCGTGGAGATGGAACAAGTATCTCTATGTCTTTTGTTGGGTTAGGCCACGAAATAGCTCATGGTATAGATTTTTGGTATGGCGATTACGATAATAACATTTGGCTCGATTATGGAGTTAGTGGTAAGGTTTATTGTGCAGATATATTTGCATGCCATTATGAAAATCTCATTAGGGCCGAACATTCATTACCAATAAGAACTCATTATGCCAGATACAGTAACGGTAACCCCATAGAAAATTCTCGAATAGCATATCGAATGGGTTTGTTGCCTCAATCATTTATAAATATTCATCCGCTTAAAAAAATTACATTATGAAACATTTGATACTTGTCATAGCTGCCTCTATGTTGTTTCTGACAAGTTGGGGTCAGCAGAATCTACAAGAGATTCTAACTGAGGTCGCTGCTCGTCAAATGCGGCCACCGCTCACGTTTAATGAATATCTTGCATATAAAATTACAGATGAAGCGCATAATATCGGACAATACGATTGTTTTAAAATTAATGATAAAAAAGATACATTATATATTAATGAATCATTTAGTATTGAGTCAGGCGTAGTTTGGATTCACATTTGGTCACAGACTGGTTCAATTAATTTTTCGAGTCAAGATAACGGAACGTTGATAGATGCAATTTCGCCTCAGCACAAAAAACTGATTGAAAGGTGGGATACAGAGACTTTGTTCCGCATCGGACAAGTCGAAGTTCCCGGGAAAGGGCGTCAAATAGGTGCTTTGCCACAATTCACCACTCGGATAATTATCAACAACGGGAAATGCGATATTAAAACGATTAGTTATTTGTCCCCGTGGATTGATGATTAGGATATGGGTTACTAATCATGTGTGGATTAACTATTTTTATTGTAAAAAAATATCAACGTTATTTATTTATGAGAATTTAAAGTTGCAATATCAGAAATGCCGCAAATGTTTGGAATAAAGGTTCTCAACAATAGTTACACGTTAAGAAATGATTAGCAGTTTGCAAATAGCACGAAAGATGTTCGCTTTTATGGAGGCTCTGCTGCCGGGCGAAACGGTCAGCTACGGCTACAACGTGCGCGACGTGCTGACCTCCATCTCGTCACCGCGTTTCTCGCAACAGCTCCGCTACGCCGCCGGGGCCGCCGCGCCCTGCTACAACGCCCCCTCGACAGGCCGCTTCATGACCGTCGACCCGATGGCCGAAAAATACCCCGGCCTATCCCCCTACATCTACTGCGCCGGAAACCCGATTGCCTACATCGACCACGACGGGATGCAAATCTTTGTCAACATTGATGACATGATATATTACTACCGCGAAATTGAAAAAGGCCGCTACGGCTTTGTTGATGAAGATGGCAATGAATATGAAGGTGATGATGATTTCATCAAATCACTCGGAAATGCATTGTCAAAATTGCAAAGTAAAAGTGTTGGGAAATGGCTTGTAGACTCGCTAATTTCCGATGATCGAGCATTGCAAGTTGTCGAATCTTATTATGATAATGCCTATGATGTCATGGGTACAAAATATACTGTGTTATGGAATCCACATAACACACATGGTGGACCATGTGAAAGTCAATCAGAACGGGGTGGGTACGATATACTTCGCCCGGCCTTCATTGGACTTGGACATGAATTTGCTCATGCGTATGACAAATGGTCAGGTACTTGGGATAAAAGGGCATGGTATTTTCAGGATTTGATTGTTCACGATAGAACAGATATATTTGCAGCCATATCGAGAATTTTATTCGGGCAGAACATAGCCTCCCGTTAAGAACTCATTACGGCCTTTCTAAATGGCGATTGAATGAAGCGAATCGCGTAATATGGGGTGGAGTCAGTCTTTATTATGGTCCAACTAACTATAAAAGTCCTTTTAATTTTTAAATAATGAAACGTTTTTATATTATAGCATTAGCATTATTTGCAGTTATTGAAATGAAAGCCGTGGTCAACCCTGATAGCATATTTTCATATATTACGAAATATGAATTTCGGAAATATGGTGACGGATATATGGTGGACAGTAAGTGTAGATACGGTTTTCCCAAAGACTTTGTTTTTAGTCAGAAGGCAGACACTATTTATTTGAAAGAATATATTACGGACGAAGGCTATTGCTTTTATAAAGTTTGGAACAGGAGAAATGCTTTTGAATCTCAATTTACTACACCCGTTCCAATTAGTAGAAAAAGACTGGGTCATCCTAAAGAATTGGAGTTAATCGAGTCATGGGATGTTGAAAAGTTAAAAACAGCCGGATTCAGTCGTGATATTCCAACCCCTGAGGGTATTGTGGAAAGACGCGGTGTTGAATATAATTTCCTTACAAGGATAATCATCAAAAACGGCTATGCCTCATTTGAAACGATTACATATTATAAACCGTGGTTCCCCCCGGAATAAGGATAAGAGTCTACCCTTCTTTAGGACAGTTTTACTATTTGATTACATAATCTATCACGCTATGACACGGAAGATGTTAGTTTTAGCAGCAACTTTGCTGCCGGTGGCGGGAGGAGCGGCGGTGCTGTTGCCTCGCGACGGTGACCGGGTGACGGTTCA
Organism: Porphyromonadaceae bacterium UBA7042; assembly: GCA_002494015.1. Taxonomy (GTDB): domain Bacteria; phylum Bacteroidota; class Bacteroidia; order Bacteroidales; family Muribaculaceae; genus Duncaniella. The sequence continues at coordinate 40,705 of DLAR01000109.1, forward strand.
GCAGGTGGAATTTGTGTCGCCCAACGCAGGGGGCGACGGACTGTCGGCAGTGTGGGATTTCTCGGCACTCGACGTGGTCGGTGACAACATCGAGTGGCGGTATGACTATGTTGCCGCCGACTCGCTCGTCAGCGAGACGCGCCCGGGTGTGCGCCGCGACTACCGCGTCGCGGGCGACTCGGTGTGGCACGTCTGTAGCGAGACTTCGAGCCTGCGCATCGGCATCGACCCGCCAGCAGCCGCGTCGCCCGCGGTGCAGGGAGGCCCCGTCGGTGAGCGCGCCCGATATTATCAGTCACAATATTTCTCGGGCACTGGCGAGGCTGCGGCAGCCGTGGAA
>DLAR01000045.1 GCA_002494015.1 Porphyromonadaceae bacterium UBA7042
TCGAGTCCCGTTTTTCGCTCAATCATTATCACTAACAATAATGTGGATGACAGACGAAAATGTCCGGATGGCGGAATTGGTAGACGCGCTACTTTGAGGGGGTAGTGATCATTAGATCGTGTGAGTTCGAGTCTCATTTCGGACACTTGGAAATCCCAAGTAATTGAAATTCAATTACTTGGGATTTTTTTTTTGTACCTGTCTATGCCGTTTACCGCCCAAGTGCGCCCCCGCAAAATGACATCATTTAATTAAATTTCACATTGTCGCCATTCCGCAGGGATTGGAAATGTTGTATCTTTGCTGTCCTTTTCCTCAAATGGCAGAGAGAACCAAACCGTCTGCCTGATTGTTAAAATAGTAAAACATAACTCATTAAAACATTAACTGTTATGAGTCCATTGCTGATTAATATTGTCGGTTATGCCGCGGCCGTCTGTATGGTGTGCGGCTACCTCCCTCAGGCCATATACACCATCCGCACCCGTGACACCGACGGGATTGCCATGCCCACGTTCCTGTTGCTCGGATTTGGAAGCATTTTCTTCGTGATTCAGGGACTTATGCTCGGCAACTGGCCCCTTATAATCACCAACTTGATTACCACCGTGTCAAGCATTATCGTATTCATTATAAAAGTCCAGAACGACTATTTCAAGAAAAAGAAGTAACTTTGCACAATGGCAAAGAAAAGCAGCAAGAAAAAGCAATCAGACAAGCAACCTGTATCGCCGCTCGTATTCCTGCGAGACAAAGCCCGCAGTCTCCCTTTGGGGAAATGCTATGTCAATGACTATAAAAATGCGGCCGGACTCGCTGTAGTCGTCGTGACACGCCTCCATCCCAACGGTAATGTCACATGGGCGTTGTATGAGGTTGACATGTATTGTCTCGGGGTAAAAGATGCGTTTGTCTGTGTCAACGAACCCCCGACGCGCTTTCAGAAACGGCTCGGTGAGCTGAATGACAGTTTCGGTTTGATTGAAACCGGATACGACGTGTGTCACAACATGGTTTACGGTGCGGTCGAGTTTGCACGGGAGGCTGGCATCAATCCTGTTGCCGAGTTCTCGTCGGCACGTTATCTCCTTGAAGAAGACACCGACGACATTCCGCTGATTGAATATGAATACGGGCTTGACGACAGGCATCATCTTGTCATTAATCCCGAGGGGAGTGAGAAACCCTATCTTGCCATGCTTGAAAAGAACCTCGGAAAAGGAAACTATACCGTCGTCGACAACAGCGAGGCTGCCGTCAATGTTTTGTCACGGAAATTATATACCGGCTACAATGACATGATGGCCGAGATGAACCGTCACCCCTCTGAACCCTACTCCTATAAGCACCCTGCCTATCATGTCTATAAGCGGTTCAGTTTTCCCGAAATCAAGTCAATCTTGCTCGACCCCGTCAATATCGATTTCCTCCCCGACGAGACAATCGACATGATACTGTCTCATCCTGCCGACAAACTCGTTGTCGATGTCAATCGGTTGATTACAAACGAAATCGGTCGCACTTGGGCCGCAATCGAAGATGACACTATCGAGCCTTATACCAACGCCTCGATTCTTTATGGGGTCATGTTCCTTACTGAGCTTAAACGCCCCGAGGGACTGCCTGTCATTATGGAGATTCTGCGGCAAAGCGACGACTTCCTGCAATATCATTTCGGCGACATAAGTGCCGAACTTCTCATCCCGGCTGTCTATGCGTGTGGCCGCAACGACATTCCGGTGCTGCTTGAATTCCTCGAAACTCCCGGTTTCAACTCTTATGCGCGCCATTATGTCCACGAAGCACTCGGGATGATAGCCATTAACGAGCCGGAACGGCGCGGTGAAATAATCGGAGTGTTCCGACGCATTCTGACCGACATGGTTACGCGCCTCCCGAAAGTGGACCGTTGCGACGGAATGCTCGCCGGATTGATGATGTCGACGCTCATTGACATCAATGCCTACGAATTGTTGCCCGAAATAAAGGCGGTTTTTGATACTGATTGTGTCGACCTTTCAGCCGTGGGTGATTACGATGCCATAAAGTCAGAGCTTACCCCCGACTGCAGACCTTCGGCTGTGTGCCATCATGCTTTGCAGGATATTCACACTGTCAACAAATGGCTCAAAACATTCGTCCCCGCAATTGACAGCGAAAGGTGAAGGGGGCAACCTCTAAGAGGCTCATTCACACTCAACTCCCACACTTCAGCGTGAGCAGATTGATTTCCGGCCACGCTCCGAGACGGAATGGGACGTTGCTGCCCGTTCCGGGATTGACATGAAGCACCCGGTTCCCGTCGCGGTAAAGGCCGTTCCATTCTTTGTAGAGCAGGCGCGACGGTGAGAGTGGCCCCAGCCTGAACTGCATGGCATGAGTGTGCCCCGAGAGTGTAAGCTGAATCTCACTGCCGGGAAGTATTTCACTCCGCCAGTGACACGGGTCATGGCTCAGCATGATTGTAAACATCTCAGGGTCAACATTGCGCATGGAGCGGCGAAGGTCGGCATGGTCCACAAATCCCTTTCCCGCATTCTCGACCCCCGCGACAACAATCTGCTCGCCATCGCGGCCTATGGTCATGTTCTCGTTGAGCAACAGCCGCCACCCGAGACTGTCACGCTGCATCGACTGGAGGCGGTGGATGGCCTCGACACGCTCGCGCTGAGTCGTGTAGCTGCCATAGACGCAATAATCGTGATTGCCCATGATTGAAACAACCCCGTCGCGCGCGCTCAGGCGGCTGAGAGCCGGAATGAACGGTTCAAGCTCCTCGGGTCTGCGGTTGACAAGGTCGCCCGTAAACACAATCAGGTCAGGATTCAAGGCATTCACGCGCTCCACTATGCGGTCGACAACACGCGGGGCAAAGCGGTAAGTGCCTATGTGGAGGTCCGAAAGCTGCACGATGCGGTAACCGTCATGAGAACTCGGGAGAGAGTCAAATGCCATTTCGCGCTCCTTGACAACTACACGCTTCCATCCGGCAAAGAACCCGTAGGCCCCGGCAAGGACTGCCATGATGCCGAGTGCTGACAGAATGGTCACCCCTGTGGTCGACATGAAAGCAATCACCGACGCAAGCAGGCGGCCCGCCGAAGAAAGTAACGCGAAAAACTGTGTCGGGTTAATAGAACCCGGAGCAAAATCATCCGGGCGAAATAATGAGGCAACCACGGCCACCGTCAACGCAACGCCGACAGCGGCAGCCGAGAGAGGCCGCAAAAGAGCCGAAACATCTGCCCGTTTCCTCGCCGACGCGCGAAAACGGCTGAAATTCAGTGATGGTATTGAGAGCATTCGATATGTTTTCAAGAGTATAAAGACTGTGTCCTATATTAGAGATATACAAATTTACAAAGTAAGCCGGTAATATTGTTACCCCGCCAATGTTTTTTGGTTTTATTTAAGCGTTTTTGTCTATAAAAGGCGTTTTTTTCGCGGGAAAGAGCTATCTTTGCATTTGGTATTTGTTATTCATTCAAAACATCGAATGATTATGAAAAGAGGAAAAAAGACATCGCGGTCGGGCGCAAACGGCGAAGTGACCCCTAAAAAGGCACTGGGTCAGCATTTTCTGACCGACGAATCTATCGCGGCGCGCATTGCCGCTACCCTTGACGAATACCGGGGGGTGCCGGTCATGGAGGTCGGCCCGGGAATGGGAGTGCTGACCAAGTATCTCGTCGCCGCAGGCCATGATGTGACCGTAGCCGAGATTGACGGGGAAAGTATTGCCTACCTCAAAGAGCATTACCCCGACTTGAACGACCGCATCCTTGATGCCGATTTCCTGAAACTCGACCTTGCCGGATTCTATCCCGGCGGTCAGAAATTCTGCGTAATCGGAAATTATCCCTACAATATTTCTTCCCAGATATTTTTCCACGTCCTCGACTACAAGGATCAGGTAGTGTGCTGCTCGGGAATGCTTCAGCGCGAGGTAGCCGAGCGTCTTGCCGCCCCTCCCGGAACCAAGACCCGAGGCATACTGAGCGTGCTCCTTCAGGCGTGGTATGATGTTAAATACCTCTTTACCGTCAGCGAGAATGTGTTCAACCCTCCCCCAAAGGTCAAGAGTGGCGTGATCAGGATGACACGCAACGATGTGACCGACTTGGGGTGTGACGAGCGGTTGTTCAAGTCGGTGGTCAAGACTTCCTTTGGCCAGCGGCGAAAGACATTGCGCAACTCGTTGCGAGGCATGTTTCCGGCAGGAGTTCCGTTGCCCGACATCCCCTTGCTCGCCTTGAGACCCGAGCAACTGAGCGTAGAGCAATTCATTGAACTCACCAACTTGATTTCCACCTGCCGCATCAACACCGCCACGACTGACTGATGAAAGAATTTTCGCCCGAATACCTCTCTCATGTACGCAAGATTATAAACGACCATGCCGAGTCTGCGGCAAGGGACGAGCTTGCCGACCTGCACCCCGCCGACATTGCCGAACTGTATCAGGACCTCGACCTTGACGAAGCCGAGTACCTGTACAAACTGCTCGACGAGGACACGCAGGCCGAAGTCCTGATGGAGCTTGACGAGGATGACCGGCGCAAGCTGCTGTCTCGCATGGATGCCGAGGACATCGCCAACCAGATTGACCACCTCGACACCGACGACGCCGTGGACATCCTTCAGGAACTCGACGAGGAAGACCGCGAGAAGATTTTGTCCCACATTGACGACGTTGAGCAGGCCGGCGACATTATCGACCTTCTGAAATATGATGAGGACACCGCAGGCGGCCTGATGGGTACCGAGATGATTGTCGTCAACGAGAACTGGAGTATGCCCGAGTGCATCAGGCAGATGAGGATGCAGGCCGAGGAACTCGACGAAATCTACTATGTCTACGTTGTCGACAACGACGAGAGATTGCGCGGAATATTGCCCCTAAAGACTCTCATAACCCACCCGTCGGTATCCAAAATCAAGCATGTAATGGAGGAAAATCCAGCCTCGGTCAAAGCCGACACGCCTATCGACGATGTCGCCCTCGATTTCGAAAAATATGACCTTGTGGCTATGCCTGTCATCGACTCGATAGGGCGGCTCGTGGGGCGCATAACTGTCGACGACGTGATGGACCGCGTGCGTGATTCGAGCGAGAGAGACTATCAGCTCGCATCAGGTCTTTCGAGCGATGTGGAATCTGACGACACCCTGTTCACGCAGACTAAGGCTCGACTGCCGTGGCTTCTGATCGGCATGGTCGGCGGACTGTGCAACTCGGTAATCCTCGGTCAGTTTGAAAACGGCTTTGTGGCCGACCCGGCTCTCGCGCTGTTTATTCCCCTGATCGGCGGTACCGGCGGCAACGTGGGAACGCAGTCGTCGGCAATCGTGGTGCAGGGTCTTGCCAACGGCTCTCTCGACATCCGGAAATCGGCCCGGCAGCTCCTCAAGGAACTCGGAGTGGGACTCATCAACGGCGGAATAATCGCCCTGCTCGTGTTTGTATACAATCTGTTGAAACTCGGCAGCGGGCATCAGGTTACAACCATCGCTGTGTCGCTGTCGCTGTTCTGCGTGGTCATGTTTGCATCGGTATTCGGAACATTTGTCCCCCTTACCCTTGAAAAACTGAAAATAGACCCCGCCCTCGCCACAGGCCCGTTCATCTCGATTACCAACGACATTATAGGCATGGTAATCTACATGTCAATCAGCAGCTGGCTCATCATCGCCCTTCACTGATGCCTTGAACCGCCTCTTATTCCACAATTGCGGAGAAATACAACTGTGCATATTCTTTGAGTTCAGCCAAAACGGCCATGTTTATTGCGTCCATATCTGTTTGTTGTCTGGGGTTATTTACTCAGTTTGTTTTGAATCCAGCTTGCCAGAGCGAACACGGCGATACCGACAGGCAGAGCCACGCAGAAGAAGAAAGTCAGAAAGCCGGGGCAGGCGCAAATGACGATAAAAATAATGAGGATTGCCCAAAGGATTATACCAATCATAATTTTGAAGTCTTAATAGTTCCCGGCGGCGGTGTCGCTCCGCTGTGGTTCTCCCTCGCCGGGATGGGTGGTTATTTGTTTTTGATGTATGCGTTATCCGTCGTTACGATGGCAAAACGCCGAGCGTTGGCCGAAGTAAGGCGAGTAACGCCGCGTGATTCGCGAAAACGCTTTAGTGCGGCTCTTGCGGCTTTTCGGGTTGCAAATACTATTGCGTGGCCTTTGTGGTTGAATGGCGGTTGCGTTTCGCTTTCTCCGCAATATCCGAAAACGCCAGCACCTGAGTTATATGTCAGATAATATTCTTCTTTCATCACTTTCTCAGCTCTTTACTGTATCGTTTAAAATTCGTCGCACCGTCGGTGTGGCAGCGCGTTTTCGCGTCGTGTTTTTGCGTTTGATGCCTCTGCGCTTCCGTGTCGGCATGGTGACCGTGTCGGCGGCAGTGGTGTCGATGACGGCGGCGGCTGTCGTGTCAACGGCCGTGGGCGGCAGTGACGCGGGAGTCTGATTTCTGCCTGCAAGCCATGCCGTGACAGCGATTAAGACAGTCATGACGGCAGCAAGGGCGAGGAGGCCCCGGCGTTCGCTCGATGTGAATGACATGGTGTAAAAAAATCAGGGACTTTAAAGTCGGTAAAGACCTTAAAGTCCCTATGTGTTATTTAGAAATCCGACGGTTAATCGGCCAGTTTGGCCTTGATAAACTCGCGGTTGAGACGGGCGATATTGCTCAGAGACTCGTTCTTGGGGCACTCTGCGGCACACGCGCCGGTGTTGGTACAGTTGCCGAAACCAAGCTCATCCATCTTCTTGACCATAGCGCGGGCACGGCGGGCACGTTCAACCTGACCTTGGGGAAGGAGGGCAAACTGGCTTACCTTGGCTGCGACAAAAAGCATCGCCGAGCCGTTCTTACATGCTGCGACACAGGCACCGCAGCCGATACATGTAGCCGAGTCCATAGCGATGTCGGCTACCTCCTTGGAGATGGGGGTAGCGTTGGCATCGGGAGCACCGCCGCAGTTGAACGACACATAACCGCCGGCCTGCTGGATTTTGTCAAAGGCGTTGCGGTCAACCATGAGGTCGCGCACTACAGGGAATGCGGCAGAACGCCAAGGCTCGATGGTGATTGTATCTTCGTTGTTGAACTTGCGCATGTGGAGCTGGCAGGTAGTGATGCCCTGTACGGGACCGTGGGGGTGTCCGTTGATATAGAGCGAGCACATACCGCAGATTCCCTCGCGGCAGTCGCTGTCAAACACTACGGGTTCTTCACCCTTTTCTACGAGTTGCTGGTTAAGCATGTCGAGCATTTCGAGGAAGCTGCTGCCGGTCGAGACGTTCTCGACGCGATAGTCCTTGAACTCGCCTTTTTCTTTGGGGCCACGCTGACGCCAAATTCTCAGGTTTACGTTAATAGTATGTTCCATTATTGAGTTGTAGTTATTGAATTTTGGACTATGCCGCGCCCCGCGATCGGGGCGCGACAGTCTCGTGGTTTAAAATTAAGACTTGTAGTTGCGGGTTTGAACCTTGATTTCCTGATAGTTGAGGGGCTCCTTGAGGAGGACGGGCTTCTCGTTGTCGCCGGTGTACTTCCAGCAGGAAACATACATGTAGTCCTTGTCGTTGCGCGCAGCCTCGCCGTCGGCAGTCTGATATTCCTCGCGGAAGTGTGCGCCGCACGATTCGTTGCGGTTCAGCGCGTCGATAGCCATCATCTTGGCCATAACGAGGAAGTCCTCGAGACGCAGCGCCTTTTCAAGCTCGGTGTTGAGGTCGTCGGCGCTGCCCACGATGCGAAGGTCGGTGTAGAATTCCTTGCGCACTTCCTCGACTTCGGCGATAGCCTTGACGAGGCTTTGGAGTGTGCGGCCCATACCGACGAGGTCCCACATGACGTGGCCCAGACGCTTGTGAATCTGATCGGGCGACTTGGTGCCCTTGATGTTCATCAGGCGGTTGATGCGGTCACGAACCTCTTTCTCCACCTTGTCAAACTCGGGATCGTCTGTCCCCGGGTGCTTGACCTTGATCTGGTCGCTGAGGTAGTTCTGCATCGTGTAGGGAAGCACGAAGTAACCGTCGGCAAGACCCTGCATGAGGGCCGAGGCACCGAGGCGGTTTGCACCGTGGTCCGAGAAGTTACATTCACCGATTGCAAAGAGACCCTTGATTGAGGTCTGGAGCTCGTAGTCAACCCAGATACCGCCCATTGTATAGTGGCTGGCGGGGAAAATCATCATCGGGGTCTCATAGGGATTGTCATCAGAAATCATCTGATACATGTCAAAGAGGTTGCCGTAGCGGTCACGCACAACATCTTCGCCGAGACGGTTGATGGCATATTTGAAGTCGAGATAGACGGCGTTGCCGGTACCTACGCCATAGCCTGCGTCGCAGCGTTCCTTGGCGGCACGAGATGCGATGTCGCGGGGACACAGGTTACCGAAGGCGGGATAGCGGCGTTCCAAGTAGAAGTCGCGGTCTTCGTCGGGAATATCGGTGGGTTTCTTCTTGCCTGCGCGGATAGCCTCGGCGTCTTCTTTCTTTTTCGGAACCCAGATGCGGCCGTCGTTACGGAGCGATTCGCTCATGAGGGTCAGCTTAGACTGGTCTTCGCCGTGAACGGGGATACAGGTGGGGTGAATCTGGGTGAAAGCGAGGTTGGAGAGATAAGCGCCGCGGCGGAAGGCTTGGATAGCGGCCGAGCCGTTGCAGCCCATCGCGTTGGTCGACAGGAAGAATGTGCGGCCATATCCGCCCGTAGCGAGAACTACGGCATGGGCGGCATAGCGTTCAAGCTCGCCGGTGACGAGGTTGCGCACGATGATACCGCGGGCACGGCCGTCGATGATGACGAGGTCGAGCATTTCGCGGCGGTTGAATGACTTGACGGTACCCTTCTGAATCTGACGGTTCAGTGATGCGTAGGCACCGAGAAGAAGCTGCTGGCCGGTCTGGCCTTTGGCGTAGAATGTACGCGAAACCTGTGCGCCGCCAAATGAACGGTTGGCAAGGAGGCCGCCGTATTCGCGGGCAAACGGTACACCCTGCTGAACGCACTGGTCGATGATGTTGTTGGCCACTTCGGCGAGACGGTAAACGTTGGCCTCGCGCGAGCGGAAGTCACCACCCTTTACCGTGTCGTAGAACAGGCGGTAGACCGAGTCACCGTCGTTCTGATAGTCCTTGGCGGCGTTGATACCGCCCTGAGCGGCGATAGAGTGGGCGCGGCGGGGGCTGTCTTGGATGCAGAAGTTGAGCACGTTAAAGCCAAGCTCGCCAAGAGTCGATGCAGCCGATGCACCGGCGAGGCCGGTACCGACGACGATGATGTCGAGGTTGCGCTTGTTGGCGGGGTTCACGAGTTTCTGATGGGCCTTGTAGTTGGTCCATTTCTGCGCGAGGGGACCCTCGGGTATCTTGGAGTCAATCTGATATTCAGGTAAGGCTGAGGATTCGATGTCGGCATAATCCTTCATGATGGGGGTCGAGTCAATCATACCCTCAAGGTTCTTAATATCTGCCATATCTGTGTCGTTGTTTTTATCTGTTATTAATATACCTTTATGAGAGGATTAGTTTTTGCCTTTGCAAGCGGGATTGGCGCATGTCTCGGGATTGGCGCACACACCGTCGGCACAGCAACCGTCGGCACACTCGGCTGCAACCTCGATGCAGGTTGCCTGAGTGCATTCGGCCTGAGGACAGGCTGCTTCGGGGCAGGCTGCCTCGCTGCACGCTTTGGCTCCGCACTCGATGGCGTCGGTGTCAAGCGCAAACTGTGAGCCTTTGGCTTGGTTGTATTCAATCAGCTCCTTCTCGAAGTCCGAATTGTTGGCGCGCACAGTGAACACAACTGCCTCGGCGATAAAGAGAGCTACCACGATGGTTGTCCACCAGCAGGCAATCTTCTTCAGGCGGGGAAGCCATGTGTCGTTATCCCAGCCGCATGTCTGGAACATCGACCAGAATCCGTGGTTCATGTGGAACCAGAGGGCAATGAAACCGATGATGTACACAATCGGTGTCCACACTTGGCTGAATGCAATCTGGATGAAAAGGGTGCCGGCTGCCGGGGGAACCTCTACACCTTCGTGAACATAGTCACAGTGGAGTATCTCGGCAAGCTGCATCTTGGCCCAGAACTGAATCATGTGAACGGCAAGGAAAGCGAGAACGACGATACCGAGCACGAGCATGTTCTGTGACGACCATTCGACACCGAGGGGTTTCTTGACAACGTTGTAACGGTCATTGCCACGGGCTTTGCGGTTCTGCAAGGTCAGCCAAAGGGCATAGATGATGTGAATGATGAAAAGCGCGGCAAGACCGACGGTCGCAACCAATGCATACCAGTTGGCTCCGAGGAACTCGCACACAGCATTATAGCCCTGAGGCCAGAAAAGCGCAACACCGTTCATCAAGCAGTGAAACGTGACAAATAGGACGAGGCACGCTCCGGTGATGGCCATCACGAGCTTGCGTCCTATAGATGAGCATGTTAACCACATAGTAGTTCTTTAATTTGAGATTATTAATCAGTTATTTAAAATTGTTGCTATTGTTTTGATTAAATCACTTCTGCAAAATTAGTGCAAATTTACCTCCTTTACAACTATTAAAGCAAAATTAAGGAAAAATTTCGACAATTTTTCTCTCCTCCCCCGAAAAATTACCTCTACATCATTGTGTTTCGTGAGTTGTCGGAGTTTCGGTAATTGATGCGGGCTTTGTACATTTGCTCTTTGATGCCGCCGTTTTTAACAAAATCGGATTGAAGGCGCTCAAGAAGTTTGCGCAGGAAAACGTCGGTCTGGTGAATGAGCGTAATGGCGATGTTGGCGGTAGTTTCCGGCGTGCGTTGTTTGATTGCCTCGACATAGAAAGATGAGTCGTTGTGAGCCGAGCAGACCACTCTTGTCTTTTTCGCTTTTTCTGAATCAGCCGGCCACTTGATGAGATTCCTCACCCTAAGAAAATCCTCGTAGTCAAGCAATAGCTCCTGCAGACTTGCTCTTGCCACATTTATCAGTTTTATTTCCGTTTCGGCCGAAGTGGCAGCCGCAGCCGAGCCCTCGGCGATGTTCTGGCGACCGCTGCGGGCAGCCTGCACCATCTGGTCGATGGTGCGGTCTCCCTTTTGCAGGTGTGTATGGGCGAAATAGTAGGTGATATCGTAGATACATTGCGCCTTTTGGAAAGCTATGAGTTTTCGATAGTTGCCTTTTGGAGGGAGGAAGGTCTCGGCCATGATTTTCGGTTTTAGGGTTGATATTATTGATGTTATTGGACTAATTAGACTAATTGGACATAGCACATGACATTTTTAGGTA
>DLAR01000110.1 GCA_002494015.1 Porphyromonadaceae bacterium UBA7042
AATTAATATCTGAATGAAGTTACCTTATCCTCATGGAAGCCTCTTTCGTTACCTCGGTGTAATGACGAGGTAACTGAAAGATGCCACCACCTTGGATTAACATTTGTTATGAAACACACTCTTATTTGTTTACCGATGCCTTCAGTCCCTCTATCACCGATGTGGTGAAACCGCAGCGTTCCATCGCGTTGAGTCCTTTTATGGTCACTCCGCCGGGTGTCGTGACCCGGTCTATCTCGGTTTCAGGATTGGCTCCTGTCGCGCGCAGAAGGTCGACAGCTCCGACGAGCGTCTGCATGACATAGTTTTTAGCATCATCGGGACGCAATCCGAGTTCCACCGCCCCCTCGGTAGCGGCACGGATATAGCGCATCGCATAGGCTATCCCGCAACTGCACAAAGCTGTCGCCGCGCCCATGAGCCGCTCCTCGATGACATCGGCGCGCCCCAGTGCCGAAAACACCCGGCGCACATCTTCTATTTCCTCGTCACTTGCGCCCGACGAGCAGATAAATGTCATCGACGACCCTACGGCAATGGCTGTGTTGGGTATGACGCGGAACAGAATCGGGTCGCTGCAATGCGGCTCGAGCATCCGCGCCATGTCGTCGATGGTGATGCCCGACGCGATGGAGACGATTATCTGGTAGCTGAAATCAATCGATGGGGCGAGTTCGAGCAACACGCGTTCAAGCAGCCACGGCTTGACGGCAAGGACAATCATGTCAGCCTCGACAATTGCGTCGCGGTTGCGGGCGCTCGTATATATACCCGGCAACTCGGTCGACAGGCGGTCGAGTTTTCCCGGTGTGGGATTGCTGACCGAAATCTGATCCGCTCTCAATGTCCCGGCCGACACAAGGCCGCGTATAATGGCCGACCCCATGTTGCCGGCCCCGATTACTGCCACTTTCATTTTTATCAAATTTTTATCGTTACCGCAAAAGTAACGAATTTCTGCGAGATTTATGCACGGAATAACACAAATAACACGAGGCCGTTTCAACGGTTCTCTCCCCCGCCCTTGGCAACGGTCGATATTGATGCTGACTCGCCCCGGCTGTCATGATTCGAGAAGCTGCGATATGATGACGGTGCCAGATTCAGTTTTCCTGACGCGCGGAGCATTTTGCGCAATGACGTTATGAACTCCTGACTTTCCTGAAGCACGTTCAGGTAGACGTATGCGACAGTCATGTTGTCGGTATCGCCTTTTTGCAGCAGGTCATATACATCGCGGGTGCGGTAGGAAAGGTCATCTTTTATATCGCTGCAACGATGCCGCAGCTCGTCAATCACGTCAGGGCGGCTTTCTTCAATAGCCGCTTCCGAATCTGTAATCACTGCCTTTATGCGATTGCACAGCGACGCAAACGAATCGTGGAACTCCTTTGGCAGCGGACGGAAATTGTTGTCAACATGCTCTTTGCACACCTCGTTGATACGGCGCAGGTTATAGGTCATCGACATTGCCATATTGTTACTCAGATGGAACCATGTGCTTTTCTCGATGGCAATCTCGGGAGTGACGCGGCGCATGCACAGGGTGAGTTTGCGGCGTTGTCCTTTCAGCACATCTTTTTCGGTAATCAATGACTTTTCAGAACGAGACAGAAGCTTTGTGTTATCGCTGACAAATCCTTCCGTGACATCAGAAAAGCTACCTGCTGCAAAGTTGAGAAACAGTTTGTTTTTCTCATTTATATAGATTCTAAGCAGCGGCCACACTTCCACGGGGTCCTCTGTCGACAGAATAGTCTGGAACAAAGTGTCGCTCTGTACCTCTTTCTTTTTGTTGCGGAACCTGATGTTGCTGCGCACAAGCAGCGTGAGGGCAATCACGCCACCGGCAACCATGACCGGGACCCCGCCCATGTGCATAAGGCAAACGACCATTCCGGCACCGATAAAGGCGACTCCGGCGGTGATGAACCAACCGCCTATCACCGAAATCACGCCGGTGATGCGGAACACGGCGCTTTCACGCCCCCACGCGCGGTCGGCAAGCGACGTGCCCATAGCCACCATGAACGTCACGAAGGTTGTGGAAAGAGGCAGTTTCAGCGATGTGCCCATAGCTATCAGCATACCGGCAAGCATCAGATTGACCGAACCGCGCACAAGGTCGAAAGCCGCGCCGTCCTCTTCCTGCGTAATGCCGGTGTCCATTCTGCGGTCAATCCACGCCTTGACCTTATCGGGCGTATGCTCGCTCACCCATGAGTGAACGTTGAGCGCGGCCCTTACAAGCGAGCGGCTTATGCGTGACGAGCCAAACATCTCGTCACCCTGCGTCTTGGCGCTAAGCCCGATCGAGGTCTGCGTGACCTGCCGTGCCTTTTTTGATGTGGCAAGCGACACCACCATTATCATGCCTGCGCCGACAAGAAAATAAAACGGCGTCTCGGCCGGTCCTTTCAGGCTTTCCATCATAAAACCGTGGAGATTGCCGCCTCCTGAAGCCATATAGTCTTGGTAGGAGGCCAGCGAGGTGAGCGGCACACCGATAAAGTTCACGAGGTCGTTGCCTGCAAACGCCATAGCCAACGAGAATGTGCCAAGCAGCACTATCACTTTGAACACATTGATTTTCAGCCAGTGGAGAATCTGCATAATCACCGTGAACATGACCAGCGACCCTAAGAGTATCGACACCGTGTTGTCGTTTATCCATGTTTTAAGCTCCGGGGTCATGAATGTCAGGTCCTTGATGCCTTTCAATAGCATGAAATAGACAATGGCTGTGCAGGCAACCCCTCCGAACAGACCGACTTTCCATTTCAGACGGCTCTTATATTCAAACGTGAATAAAAGTCGGGTGACAAACTGGACGACCGTTCCGAAAACAAAAGCTATCGCTACCGAAAGGAATATGCCCACGATTACCGACAGTGCCTTTTCAGAGTTCAGAAGGTCACCGATGCCAAGAGTGCTTTCGGGCGCGGCAATCTTGAACAATGCCACGACAAACGTCGCCCCGAGAAGCTCGAAAACCATCGAGACAGTAGTGGAAGTCGGCATCCCCAATGAGTTGAATATGTCAAGCAGTATGATGTCTGTCACCATGACCGCCATGAAAATCGCTATCACATCATAAAACGACAGATTTTCAGGCCGGAAGATGCCGTGGCGGGCTATATCCATCATGCCGTTGCTCATGGCCGCGCCGATAAAAACGCCTATGGCGGCGACTATCACAACCCGCTTGAATGAAGCGGCCTTGGAACCGACTGCCGAGGTCAGGAAGTTTACTGCATCATTGCTTACTCCCACCGAAAGATCAAATACGGCAAGAAGAAACAAAAATATCACAATGCCGAGAAACAGTATGTCCATAAAACAAAACGCTGTTTTTTAATATATTACTACAATCCAAAAGGTATCTCTATTTTTTAGAGCATGTTTACTTTTAAGTATAATTTATACGATATGCGAGCTTGTTTTTTAGTCGATTCTGATGCGGAGCTAAGGAGTATGTCGAGATATTCGACTGAGCGACAAGCCGGAAGCGGCAATAAAGGAGCCGCAGATTGTATAAAAGATTTCGTTTCACTTACTATCGTTTAAATTTGAACAATTCAGTCAGGCGGAATCCATAAAACTGTACTTGTATAACGAAATAAAGCCGATTATGTTGTGTGTGAGGGTGTGTGTCAGACATGTTCCCAACTTTTTCATGCCAAACCAAAGGCATATCCGAATACATCCTTAGACCCATGCCGGAGAATTAAGAGGGTGTTTCACGACAAATGTCAAATCCAAAGACAGTTTTCACGCGTCGGATTTTTATTGTATATTTCATGGATTCTGCGTAATTTTGCAGTCAGCAATTTTTTTAGCCACTAAACAAACTGTTCATGAAACATATCCGTCTTCTCGGCATCGCGCTGGCATCGGCCCTTTCGGGACTATCGGCATCGGCCGAAGCGGTCGACGAGCTGCCTGTGAAAATCATAAACGGCCAAAGCTATCATTTCTATGAAGTCAAAGCCAAGGAAACAATCTATTCCCTGTGTCACCGGCTCGATGTCACCAAGAATCAGATTATAGAGTACAATCCTGCCGTGGCCGACGGCCTCAAGGCGGGAATGGTTTTATATTTTCCCGTAACCGATGCCGATGCCGGAAAGGCCGACGACATCACGTTTGATGACGGCTCCAAACGGCTTGTACACCACGTCAAGAAGGGCGAGACAATCTACGGTATCGCCAAGCATTACGGCATAACGACCGAAGACCTTTTCCGTCACAATCCTTTTATTGCCGACGGCCTAAAAGCCGACCAGACACTCACTATCGTAATCGACTCTCCCACTCCCGCCTCGACTCCTGTCGTCTCCTACGAGGGATATGTCGTGAAGGACAAAGAGACTTTTTACTCCATAGCCCATGCCCACGGTCTCTCGGTCGCGCAGCTCGAAGCCGCCAATCCGGGCGTGTCGGTTCTAAAATCGGGCCAAGTGCTTAACATCCCGGTATTTGCCTCGTCCAACCCGTCGGCTCCCGACGCAGCCGCCACATCCCCCGTCGTGGCGACAGTATCGCCCGATACAATACCGGCCGCAACGACTCCCCTGCGCCCCGAAACAGTTGCAGCCGACGAAATTCTCGGCGACACAGTGGCTCCGGCCCGTCCGCAGCGCGAACGCATCGACATCACCGTTATCCTCCCCTTCATGCTCAATCAGGACCCGGTTTCAAAGGAAGGAAGGCGGTTCACCGAATTCTACAAAGGATTCCTAATCGCCGTGGACGCAATGCGTGACAACGGCACACCGATCACGGTGCGGGCCTATGACACGGCAGCCTCGCTCGATTCCGTGAAGGCCATCCTCGCAAAACCCGAGCTCAAGACGACCGACGTGATTATCGCTCCCGACAATTTTTCTCAGATGGTTGCCATCGGGGAATTTGGCCGTCAGAACAGCATCAACGTCTTTAACCCGTTCATTGTCAAGGATGAGACCTATCTTGCCAACCCCGTCATGATGCAGGCCAACCTCCCGAGCGAAATAATGCAGTCCAAGGCTGCGGCGGCCATCCCGAAAATCCTGCCCGGCTATACCCCCGTGATTGTCAGTCAGGCCGGTCACGACGGCGACAAGGCTGATATTGTGGCCGACATGAAAGCCCATTTCGCGGCACAGGGCATCTCATTCCGGGAAATCAACTATACCGAAAAACTCGCCCTCTCGCAGCTGGAAAGCCTTGACAAATCACAGAAATATGTATTTGTGTCCACCTCGGGCCGACAGAGCGATGTCAACAAAATCCTCCCCGCCCTCGTAGAGTGGAAAGAAACCCTCCCCGACCCCGCCAACGTCACCGTATTCGGTTACCCCGAATGGATTACCTTCCGCGGCGAGACGCTGACCAACATGCAGGCCCTCAACACCCGTGTCTACTCCCGGTTCTATACTGACCCGATGGACATCGAGACTCGCGCTGTGGAAGACACGTTTAAGAAATGGTTTGGCGGCGAAATGGAAAACGCCATGCCGCGTCAGGGACTCATGGGTTACGACACCGGCATGTTCCTCATCAAGGGTCTTGCCGGAAATGACACCCTCAAGTCAGCCGACCCATATCGAGGCGTGCAGAACGGGTTCAAATTTGTTTCGGCCGACAACGGCGGCATGTACAACGACGTTCTTTACATCGTAACTTTCCGCCCGAGCGGATACACAGACCGCGCAGTTCTATGAAAAAGCTGCTTTTCTCACTAACCGCCCTGCTCCTTTCGCTGACAGCAACGGCGCAGCGACAGTATTCCCCCAACTTTGCCATCGGGGGAAAAGCGGGTGCGACCATGTCGCGCATGTCGTTCAGTCCCGAGGTCAAGCAGCAGTTCCTGAACGGCTACATGGTGGGCCTGACCGCCCGTTACACCGAGGAAAACCACTTCGGGCTTATCGGCGAAATCAATCTCCAGCAGCGCGGATGGAAAGAGGACTTCGAGGAAAACAACGACAAGTTCAACTATTCCCGCACGCTGACCTATGTGCAGGTACCCCTGCTGACCCACATCTACTTCGGCTCGCGCAAGTTCAAGGGGTTCTTTAACCTCGGACCCGAATTTTCCTATCTCCTGTCAAGTTCCACCAAGGCAAACTTTGACTACACCGACATCAAGTCGGTTCCCGATTTTCCCCAAGGGTACCGCACCAACGACCAGCTGAACATGGAGGTGGAAAACAAGTTTGACTACGGCATCTCGGCCGGAGCCGGTATCGAATTTATCGTGAAACAGAAACATTCCTTCATGCTCGAAGGGCGTTTCTATTACGGACTCGGCAACATTTTCCACGCGGCCAAGAAAGATGTGTTCTCCGCCTCGCGCGGCATGTCAATCGAGATTACCCTCGGCTACATGATTCGCGTCAGATAACAACAATACATGAGTTTGTTGCAATACTGTGTTTTGCTTCCAAAGTAATATTTAATTCCAAAGTAATATTTAATTCCGGAGTATTTAATCCGTAAGGATTATTCCTTGAATAGCCGGGGGTTGCGGTTTCGCAACCCCCGGAAACATGTCATCTGATAAATA
This sequence comes from Porphyromonadaceae bacterium UBA7042, assembly GCA_002494015.1. Classification (GTDB taxonomy): domain Bacteria; phylum Bacteroidota; class Bacteroidia; order Bacteroidales; family Muribaculaceae; genus Duncaniella. The sequence continues at coordinate 6,551 of DLAR01000110.1, forward strand.
AAATCTGTAAAGATTTTTCAATCACCCGCATCATGAAAAATCTTTACAGATTTTATGTGTAATCCGTCAATCTACCGCAGGTTGCGCAAGGGGTGGTACCCGCCATGTCGTTTCAGTGTTGCTCCAGCTTGTCATATTCCTCGTCGGTCACCGGCTCAAGCCACTCGTTGCCCGTGTTTTCGCCCGGCACTTCAAAGGCAAGATGCGAGAACCAGCTGTCGGCCGCCGCCCCGTGCCAGGGCTTGACATTGGCGGGAATATGGATCACGGTTCACAGAAGAATCTCCCGTGCAGGTTTCCCTTCTTCCTGATACCATCCGCGGCCGCCGACACCGACAAGCATCTGACCGCCGCCCGCGGTGGCACGATGGATGTGCCAGTTGTTGCGGCAGCGGGGTTCAAACGTCACGTTGAACATCGTCACCTGTTCAGTAGAAACGGGGGCAAGATAACTGTTCCCGACAAAATATCTTGCAAATGCGGTATTCAGCTCGCCGACAGGGAAGAAGATACTCCGCTGATACTCGGCCTTGGCATCGTCGCCGACGACATCGCCGGCCCACACGGTCTTGGCGATATTGAACGCCGCCCACGCCTTGGGCCATCCGGCATAAAACGCGATGTGGGTGATAATCTCGGCGATTTCAACCCGGGTTATACCGTTGTCCTTGGCCGTCTGCAGGTGATAAGCCAGTGAATTGTCAGTGATTCCCTGCGATATGAGCGACGTGATTGTCACGAGGCTGCGGTCGCGGAGCGAAAGCAGGTCGTTGCGGCTCCACACTTCGCCAAACAATATGTCATCATTGAGGTGTGCAAACTCGGGAGCAAATTCGCCGAGTTGCTGACGGCCCGCCGTTTGAACGATTTCTTTCTTCACTCCGCTCCGAAAGCGATTCTCTATAATCTGTTGTGCCATAATATTGGTCGTCAATAGGGCTGTTGCTAATATTGTTACAATTTTTTTCATCATGCAAAATAACAACATCGGCGGCAATCACAACGTGCCAATATTTCATAATTATTTACCAAAATACAAGAAATTCAGCATTCCCGGCACCGGAATGTCGGGAATGCTGAATTTCAACCGCCTGCGCGGGGCAGTGGTTTTAACGTGTGGCCTCGACCTCGGGTGCGATGAGCTTGTAACCCTTGCCGTGGATGTTGATAATCTCGATTGACGGATCATCTTTCAAGTGCTTGCGCAGCTTGGTGATATAGACGTCCATCGAGCGGGCGTTGAAATAATTGTCGTCAATCCAGATTGTCTTGAGGGCAAAGTTTCGTTCAAGAATCTCGTTGACATGGGCACAAAGCAGGCTGAGCAACTCTGACTCCTTGGTGGTGAGCTTGGTGATTTTGTCATCAATCATCAGCACCTGTTTCTGAGTGTCAAATGTAAACTTGCCTATCTTGTACATGGTGATTTCCTTGCCCTTCTTGCCTTTCACACGGCGAAGGATGGCCTCGATACGGAACACGAGTTCCTCCATCGAAAACGGCTTGGTGATATAATCGTCGGCACCGATCTTGAATCCTTCAAGAATATCTTCTTTAAGCGACTTGGCTGTCAGGAAGATAATAGGCACTTCCGAGTTGACGGTGCGGATCTCTTGAGCGAGCGCGAAACCATCTTTCTTAGGCATCATCACGTCGAGGACGCAAAGGTCATACTTCCCTTTGAGGAATGCCTTGTAGCCACTTTCACCATCGGCAAAGAGGTCGGCGTTGAACCCCTTGGCCTGCAGGTATTCGCGAAGCAACATGCCGAGATTCTCGTCATCTTCGCACAGCAGTATGCGCAAACGTTCTTCCATAATTTTTCAGTTTTTAGTTATTGGCAATGTTATTATAAATTTCGTTCCTACATTAAGCTCGCTCTCGACCGAAATCTCGCCGCCAAGCTCCCCGACCATCTTGCGCACATAGGCAAGACCGAGGCCGAATCCCTTGACATCATGGCGGTTGCCGGTTGATACACGATAGAATTTTTCAAATATCTTTTTCAAGTCATCCTTGCGGATTCCGATTCCGTTGTCCCTTATCGCAATCTCGATGCGCTCCTTGCCGTGAGAGGTCACGTTGCGTGTCTCGACTTTCAGCTCAAGGGGCTCATCCTCCCGGCGGTATTTCACGGCGTTGTCAAGGAGGTTGAAAATGACATTGGTGAAATGCATTTCGTCAACGTTGACAGTCGAATCTTGTGCGCCCAGCACTGCCATTATGCGACCTCCATACTTCTCGACTTTCAGCTTGAACGTGTTGGTAATATTGGCAATCAGCACGTTGGCATCGACATCCTGAAGCTTAAGCGTGGCCTTCTGGCGGTCAAACATCGACATCTGCAACACTTTCTCGACTTGGAAACGCAACCGCTTGGTCTCGTCGTTGATGACCGTGGAGATGTGGCTCAGCATCGTGGGCGATTTCAGCACCGACGAGTCATTGAGCATCTGAGCGGCAAGCGAAATGGTCGATATCGGGGTCTTGAACTCGTGGGTCATGTTGTTGATGAAGTCGTTTTTCATCTCGGTCAGCTTCTTCTGACGGAAAGCGAGGATGATGGTGCACACAAATGTCACCAGAAGGATAAACGTGAAGATAAACGACGGTATCATGAACCTTACAGAACTGGAGATATACTTGTTCTTGGTGGGGAAATACACCTTGATATAGTTCATCTTGTTCTTGGGGTCATTGGGAAACAGCGTCTGCACAAACATGTTGTTGCCGCCCGCCTCGGCCGGGTTATATCCCGCCGTGTGATAGAGGACCGCGCCTACGCGGTTGACGATTGCAAACTCAAACGGCAGGTCAAGCCCGTTGCTGGCAAACTCGCTGCGCAGATACGAAGCCACCGTGGCCGAGTCGGCCCTCTCCCCTATCGGACGGTTGCTCGACTGGTTTATGATGTTCAGTATCACCTCGTCGAGCAGTCCCTTCTGATAAAGGTACTGGCCGCGCACGATGTCGCGCATCGAGGTGTATTTGTCAGTGTGACGTTCAATATTTCCTTTCTGCGTAATGTCATAATGTATCCCGTCGGCGGTCGTGAAGTTATATTTCAGGTCAAGCGAGCCGTCGGCATTGGCCCGCGGATAGAACCGGGTCTCCATGTGGGCCATGTCTTCTTCGAGAAAATGCTTGGTCTCATCCTGCTCCAGACGCGTCGTCACTGCATAGAGGCTGCGCTTGACGCCCTCGGCAAACTGGTCGTCACGCATCTTTATCATATTCTTTATGTACACTATCTGCACATAAAGCAACCCTGTAAACGTCAAGGCCATGATAATCGTAAGAAACCAAATAGTTGACTTTTTCATATCTGTTTTTATCTTTCGCGACAAGCGCGGAGACTATCAATAATCTTTGCTTTATTATGTTAACAACTCTAATCGCTAATTGTTGTGAATTTTATAAAACAAGTTTTGAGTCGTTTAACATTTCGCGTCAAAATTAACATAAAAAACTTAATTCACCAAAGGAATAACTCAAAATTTAGACTAAATCACAAAAGAAAACGAAATAAATGAAAGCATTCCCATTATAACAGGCGCTCAATATGTTTGTCCAAGCCTCTTGATTTATCGCGAGAAAAAACAAAGCGACATTATCGCATTACAATGCGCGGTCCGAGGCATTACCTTTGCGGAAAATCCAAAACAATAATCAGAATGAAAAACGACAATCTTCCTTATCCGACCTACAAATGCGCCGTGTCAGACCGCGCTTTCCGCAAGTTCATAAACATGTATGCCTACCTCCTGTCCAATGTCGAGCCGGGTCCCGAGTCGGCCGAAATAATGAATGCCGTTATCTATTTCCTTGTAACCGGCACGGTCGGGGATGTCAACAGCCGGATAATGCCGGTTTTTGAGCACTATCTCCCCCTGATGGAAAAAGCGGTGCGACAGGCAGCCACGGCACGGGCCGCTGCCGCCCGTCGCAAAAACCGCGACAAGCAGCCGGCCGGGGAAAACCCGGCCGAGGAAAGGCCATCTGAAGAAACCGCTGCCAAGGAACCCGAGCGAAAGTTTACGCCGGGCTCCCCCATCGAGCCAATCCCCCTGACCGACTTTTCGTTAGACACCAGCGGCTACCTGTGCATCCCCGTAAAGGGCCTGCCAAGATTCGAGTGGCCCAAAGTGCCCGAGGGACTGGAGGATGACCCCGACCGCGTCCTGCCGCCCAAGACTGCGGCAAAAGGCCCGGCTATCTCAGGCCGGAACCTGAGGAGTAAAACTCCTTGAAAGCAGCGATTATCATCGCGTGATCGGCCGCGCCGGCAGTCTCCCTGACCGAGTGCATCGCCCATATCGCGGCACCCATGTCGACACCGCGCAAGTCAATCTGCGAGGTCAGTATGTTGCCGAGGGTCGAGCCGCCGGCCACGTCGCTGTGGTTGACAAAATACTGGCACGGCACTCCCGCCTGTTCACAGATCAGACGGAACACGGCAGCCGAGTCGGCATCGGTCATGTACTTGCAGTTGGCGTTGATTTTGATTACCGGGCCGCCGTTGGGCACGGGATGGTTGGTAGGGTCATATTTCTCCCCGTAGTTGGGATGGAAGGCATGGGCATTGTCGGCCGACACCATGAACGAGTTGGCGACAGCACGGAAATATTCCTCCTCGCCACCTCCGAGCGACACGGTAATGCGGCGCAAGAGGTCTTTCAGAACAGGCGAGGCCGCTCCCTGCTTTGTCCCCGACCCGGTCTCCTCGTTGTCAAATATCGCCATGACGCGGGTCAGGCTCTTATTCTCGCTTTCAAGCAGCGCCGTCATCGCGGCATGAACCATCGACAGGTCGTCGAGCCGTCCCGAGGTGATAAATTCGTCGTACGCCCCGACGAGGCAGGCCGGTGTCGTGTCATAGAGTGACAGGTCGAAGTCTATGATGTCACCGATTTCACACGACAGATATTCGGCAAGCATCCCGACGAGCAACCCGTCGGCCTCGGCCATCTCTTTCACCATCGCGATTACCGGAAGCATGTCTTTCTGCCGTGAAAGCGGATTTCCCTCGTTGACGGCACGGTTGAAATGGATGGCAAGATGGGGAATGGTCAGCAGCGGGCGGCGGAAATGCACAAGCCGCGTCTCTGGTGACATCGGCGACGCGCCCCGCAGCATGACACGCCCCGCGATTGACAACGGGCGGTCAAACCATGTGTACATTATCGGGCCGCCATAGACCTCGACATTGAGCTTTACGATGCCGCCGTCGGCCACCATCCCGGCATTCGGCTTTATGCGGAAACAGGGCGAGTCGCTGTGGGCCGAGACGATATGGAATCCGGCAGTCGGGTCGTTTCCGGCGACAAAAGCGAAAACCGCGCTCGAATTTTTCACCACATAATATTTGCCACCCGGTTCAAGCGACCATTTTGCCGACTGTTCAAGCCGTGTAAACCCGGCGTCGTCAAGGCGCGCGGCCACGGTTGCCGCTGCAAGAAAATTGACAGGGCTGCTGTCGAGAAATTCCATCAGGTCCCTGATATATGTCTGTGTTGTCTCCATGATAGCAATGTTTTTTTGTTGATTCGACAAAATTAACCTTTTTATGACAATAATCACGCATCAAACAGTATTTAACACTGCTTAATTTTCTTTTTACGGCAGAATATTGTTCTAATACCGAGAGATAAATGATTCATGCGTCAACTGTTTTCAACTATTTAGCACTATGGTACAGAGTCGATTTTATAAAGCATTGGCCGCCGTCATTGTATCAGTGACGATGTTCTGCCCTCGGCTCAAAGCCGCCGTCGAGGCCGCCGACACCGTCTCGGTCACGATTATCGAAACCGACGGGTCAGCCATCAGCAATGATTCATCCGAAATCCTTCTTCCCGTCATCCCGCGCTATCAGATGCGCACCCCGATGGCCGACCTCAAAGCCACCCCGTCATTGTATGCCTTCCCCTATTCACGCCGGTTGAGCATGCCGCAATGGCACCGAATGTGGGTCAACACCGCCGTGCTGAGCGGGGCATTCGTGTCAACCCTCCTCGTGCTTGAGTGCCTTCCCGAGGATGCCACGACATGGAACCGAGCCGCCATTCAGCAAGTACCTCCGTTCACACGGTGGTTCCGAAACGTGTTCAAGCGCGGACCCGAGTGGGACCACGACAACCCCGTGTTCAACTATGTGCTGCACCCCTATGCAGGCGCCGCCTATTTCATGTCGGCACGCTCCTGCGGGTTCAACTTCTGGCAATCCTTCCTCTATTCGACATGCATCTCGTCGATCGGATGGGAATTTGGAATCGAGGCATTCATGGAACGCCCCTCCTATCAGGACCTTGTCATCACCCCCGTCGTCGGCAGCGTCTTGGGCGAACTGTTCTACAAAACCAAGCGTCACATCGTGGAACACAACTATACCCTCGCCGGGTCACGGCTCCTCGGCAACGTCGTGGTGTTCCTTGTCGACCCCGTCAACGAAGTCATCGACCTGTTCCGGGGCAATCCCTGCCGGCAGATGCACTTCCCCGACGGCGGTGACATCCCCGCCCCGGCACGCGAATCATCCGTCAGCTCCACGCTGATGCCCGCCATGCTCCCCGGCGGCGCGACAGGCTTCGCCCTGACAGTGACATTCTGAAAAACGGGTCCTCTGAAAATAAATGTTAAAATAGCGGATATATAATGTAAAATGCGTAATTTTGTAAATTAATGCAGCAAACCGCATGAGCGGTTGTCATTCTTTATTGTTACTCGAATAATAACATTATAATTATCTGTTATAGAAAAAATGTCTATCGACAAGATTATTGCACAAGCTGTGGCCCGCGCGGTCAAGGAACTGTATGACATCGACGAGTCGCCTGAAAAGATTACGCCCCAAGCGACACGAAAGGAATTTGAAGGCAACATGACCGTTGTCGTCTTCCCGTGGGTCAAGGCTGCCCGCAAGGCCCCCGAGGCCGTCGGCACCGAAATCGGCCAGTGGCTGCTTGACAACGAACCCGCCGTCAACATGTTCAACGTTGTAAAAGGATTCCTCAACATCACGATTGAGCCGCGTTTCTGGGACACCGTCCTTGACGCCATCGACAAGACTCCCGACTACGGAATCACCAAGGCCGACGAAAACTCGCCCCTCGTGATGGTCGAATACTCGTCGCCCAATACCAACAAACCACTCCACTTGGGCCACATCCGCAACAATCTGCTCGGATTCTCCCTCTCCGAAATCCTCAAAGCATGCGGCAACCGCGTCGTCAAGACCAACATCGTCAACGACCGCGGAATCCACATCTGCAAGTCGATGCTCGCTTGGAAAAAGTGGGGCGACGGGGCAACACCCGAATCGACAGGCAAGAAAGGCGACCACCTCATCGGTGATTTCTACGTCCTCTTTGACAAGCACTACAAGGCCGAAGTCAAGGAGCTGATGGAGAAAAGAATGTCCAAGGAGGAAGCCGAAGCCGCATCCCCGCTGATGCAGGAAGCTCGCGCAATGCTCGTGGCTTGGGAACAGAAAGACCCCGAAGTGCGCAAGCTGTGGGAAACGATGAACTCATGGGTGTACGCCGGTTTTGACGAAACCTACAGGCGCATGGGCGTGGATTTTGACAAAATCTACTACGAGAGCGAGACCTATCTCGAAGGCAAGGAAAAAGTGCTCGAAGGTCTGGCTGCCGGAAAGATGTACCGCCGCGAGGACGGCTCGGTGTGGGCCGACCTTACTGCCGACGGCCTTGACGAAAAGCTCCTGTTGCGCAGCGACGGCACGTCGGTCTACATGACTCAGGACATCGGAACCGCCAAACTGCGTTACGAAGACTATCCCATCGACAAGATGATCTATGTCGTGGGCAACGAGCAGAACTACCACTTCCAAGTGCTGTCCATCCTCCTCGACCGCCTCGGGTTCAAGTGGGGCAAAGACCTCGTTCACTTCTCCTACGGCATGGTCGAACTGCCCGAAGGCAAAATGAAATCGCGCGAGGGAACCGTTGTCGATGCCGACGACCTCATGGACGACATGGTGGCCACCGCCCGGTCGGTTTCAGCCGAGCTCGGAAAGCTCGACGGGCTGAGTGACGACGAGGTCAACAAGATTACAGAAATGGTGGGACTCGGCGCGCTCAAATACTTCCTTCTCAAGGTCGACCCGCGCAAAAACATCACCTTCAACCCCAAGGAATCAATCGACTTCAACGGCAACACCGGCCCCTTCATCCAGTACACCTATGCCCGCATCTGCTCCGTCCTCCGCAAGGCTGCCGACGAGAACATGACGATAGAACCCTATAACGAAGTGATTCCGGGCGAGCGAGAGATTACCCTCATTCAGGCCCTTGCCGACTTCCCCGCCGTTGTCAAGACCGCAGGAGAGACCTATTCTCCCGCGCTGATTGCCAACTATGTCTATGACCTCGTGAAGACCTACAACCAGTTCTATCACGACTGCTCGATTCTGAAAGAAGAAAACACGGCAGTGAGATCGCTGCGCCTCACCCTCAGCGCGGTAACCGCCCGAGTGGTAAAGACCGGCATGAACCTTCTCGGAATCGAAGTTCCTGAACGCATGTAAATTTTTCAATTAAACAACTCTTTAAAAACTCATAAAAACGCTATGAACGATAAATTTGACAACTACGAGGATGTCAGCCGCAAGACACCTCCGCCATTCTACGGATACCAGACCACAGTTTCCGAGACCAACTCTGTAATGAAACGCGTCTATGTCAAAATGTTCCTTGCCCTGCTTGTGACAGCTTTCGTGTCATTGTGGGGTTCTTCAAGCTACGCCTACCTCAGCTTCATGGCCAGCCACAGCGCGGCCATGTGGATTCTGATGCTCGCCGAAATCGGCATCGTCATCTACCTGTCGGCCCGACTGACCAAGATGAGCGCCACTGCCGCCACCCTCTGGTTCTACATGTTTGCCGTCCTCAACGGCCTGATGCTCGCGCCCATATTCCTTGTCTACACGATGACATCCATCGCCAAGACATTCTTCATCTGCGCGGGAACATTCGGCGCAATGAGCGTCTACGGCTACTTCACCAAGCAGGACCTCACCAAGGTAGGCTCCTATCTCGTCTATGCGCTCATCGGCCTGATTATCGTGTCGCTTGTCAACCTTTTCACCAAAAGCACCACCCTTGAGTGGATTATCTCGGGCGCAGGCGTACTCATCTTCATCGGCCTGACCGCTTGGGACACACAAACAATCAAGAAAATGTCTGAAAATTCCCCCTCGGAATACGCCGGACACATCGCGACAATCGGCGCGCTCAACCTCTACCTCGACTTTATCAACCTGTTCCTCTACCTTCTCCGCTTCTTTGGGAACAAAAACAATTAACAACAACATTACAACACAGTCATGTCTAAAGTCATTATCATCGGAGCGGGCGGTGTAGGAACCGTGGTCGCTCACAAGTGTGCCCAGCACCCCGAAGTGTTCAGCGAAATCGTCATCGCCTCGCGCACTCTCAGCAAGTGTGAGGCAATCGTAAAAGAGCTGGACAAACCCTATATCACCGCTGACAGCGTCGATGCCGACAGCGTTCCGCAACTTGTCGAGCTGTTCCGCCGCCACAAGCCCGAACTGGTCATCAACGTGGCACTCCCCTATCAGGACCTCACCATCATGGACGCCTGTCTTGAATGTGGCGTAAACTACCTTGACACAGCCAACTACGAACCCAAGGACGAGGCCCACTTTGAATATTCTTGGCAGTGGGCCTACAAAGACCGTTTCGAGAAAGCAGGACTGACTGCCATTCTCGGTTGCGGTTTTGACCCCGGCGTATCAGGAGTGTTCACAGCCTATGCCGCCAAGCACTATTTCTCAGAAATGCAGACCCTCGACATCGTTGACTGCAACGCAGGCGACCACGGCAAGGCTTTCGCCACCAACTTCAACCCCGAAATCAACATCCGCGAAATCACCCAGAACGGCCGCTACTATCAGGACGGCAAATGGGTTACCACCGGCCCTCTCGAATTCCACCGCCCGCTGACCTATCCCGAAATCGGCCCCCGCGAAAGCTACCTCCTCTACCACGAGGAGCTTGAATCACTCGTCAAGAACTACCCTTCAATCAAGCGCGCCCGTTTCTGGATGACTTTCGGTCAGGAATATCTGACCCACCTCCGCGTGATTCAGAACATCGGCATGGCCCGCATCGACGAGGTCGACTACAACGGCACCAAGATTGTCCCCCTCCAGTTCCTCAAAGCCGTCCTCCCCAACCCTCAGGACCTCGGCGAGAACTACCACGGACAGACATCTATCGGCTGCCGCATCTCCGGCCTTGACAAGGAAGGCAACCCGCTGACCTACTACATCTGGAACAACTGCTCCCACGAAGCCGCCTACAAGGAGACCGGGATGCAGGCCGTCAGCTACACCACCGGCGTTCCGGCAATGGTGGGCGCGATGATGTTCCTGACAGGCAAATGGAACGAAAAGGGTGTCAGAAACGTTGAGGAATTCGACCCGGACCCCTTCCTCGCCGAGCTCGCCAAAGACGGCCTGCCTTGGAATGAGAAATTCAACCTCGATCTGGAACTCGACTGATTGACGACCGATGGAGGAAACCCTCATACGCGATGTTGACCCCCGGGCAGACGCGCCCGAAATAGCGCGCATCTACAACCATTACGTCACCGGGACAACCATCTCGTTTGAGACCGAGCCGCTGACCGTCAGCGAAATGCGACAGCGCATCACGGCCCTGTCGGCCTCCTATCCCTATTTCGTAGCAGTAACCCCCGCCGGCAAAGTGGCGGGTTACTGCTACGTTCATCAATGGAAAGAACGGGCCGCCTACAACCCGACGGTCGAGGCAACCGTCTACCTCGCCCCCGACGAGAGGGGACACGGCCTCGGACAACGGCTCACACGCCACCTGCTCGACGCATGTCGCCGCGCAGGGTTCCACGCGGTAATCGCCTGCATCACCGGCGACAACCATCCGAGCATCGCAATGGTCGAGCGGCTCGGATTTGAAAAAGTCTCACACTTCAGACAGGTAGGGCGCAAATTTGGCCGTTACCTTGACGTTGTCGACTATCAACTGACTCTTAGAGGTGTTTGAAAAACAACATCTCATACCACATCCCACGCAACATCATCACTGACATGAACAAAGACCTTGAACTCATCCTCATCAACATATCGGGCCAAGACCACCCCGGCGTGACCTCTGCCCTCTCAGAGATTCTCGCCCGCTACGATGCCGGAATCCTCGACATCGGCCAGGCCGACATCCACCACACCCTCTCGCTCGGCATCCTGATCAAGACGCGCGCGTCAGTCTCGGGCAACATCATGAAAGAACTGCTTTTCAAAGCGACCGAACTGAACGTCAACATCAGGTTCACACCGATTGCCATAAAAGAGTATGAGGAATGGGTAAACCGTCAGGGCAAAAATCGATGGATCATCACCCTGCTCGGCCGACGCCTCACGGCAAGACAGATCGCCAACGTCACCCGTGAGATTTCAGAACAAGGACTCAACATCGACGGCATCCAGCGCCTGACAGGACGCATGCCGCTCGACAACGACGAGCTGCCGCGCTCCAAGTCATGTGTCGAGATGTCGGTCCGCGGAACCCCCGCCGACTATCAGAAGATGCAGGCACGTTTCATGCAGCTATCGGCCGAAGGCGACTTTGACATCTCGTTGCAGGAAGACACCCTCTACCGCCGATGCCGCCGACTGATATGCTTTGACATGGACTCCACCCTCATCGAGACCGAGGTTATCGACGAGCTCGCCATCCGCGCCGGCGTGGGCGACAAGGTAAAAGCAATTACCGAGCGGGCCATGCGCGGCGAGATTGACTTCTGTGAAAGCTTCACCGAGCGCGTCGCCCTGCTCAAGGGACTCGACGAAAGCGTGATGCGCGACATCGCCGAGAACCTCCCCATAACCGAGGGTGTCGACCGCATGATGAGGGTATTGAAACGCGCCGGTTACAAGACGGCCATCCTCTCGGGCGGATTCACCTACTTCGGCAACTATCTCAAACAGCGTTTCGGATTCGACTATGTGTATGCCAACGAGCTTGAAATCGACGACGACGGCAAGCTCACAGGACGATATGTGGGCGACATCGTCGACGGAAAACGCAAAGCCGAACTCCTGCGCCTGATCGCGCAGGTGGAGAATGTCAACATAGCCCAGACAATCGCAGTGGGCGACGGAGCCAACGACCTCCCCATGCTTGCAACCGCCGGACTCGGTATCGCGTTCCATGCCAAGCCCAAGGTGAAAGCCACCGCCGAGCAGTCAATTTCGACAATCGGCCTTGACGGCGTGCTATACTTCCTCGGGTTCAAAGACTCGTTCATCACTGACAACAAGTAAGTTACCCTTCGCGGTTGCTTTTTGGGCAAAAAAACGCTAACTTTGCATTTCAAATCGACAAAATATATGAAACGTACACTGTTATTTCTTTTTGTAACCATATTCATGACCGGGATAATGGCCGCGCAGGCCCCCAAGCCCATCACATGGCGCATGAGCGTCAAAATGACCGACAAGACCAACGGCATCGTGACCATCAAGGCCACAATAGAAAACGGCTGGCACCTCTACGGAACCTCCCTCCCGTCAGACAAAGGCCCCAAACCCACCTCCATCAACCTTGACTCGTCAACAGGCGTGAAATGGGTCAGCGACCTTAAACCGTCAGTCGCCCCGACCGAAAAGAAAGACGCGATATTTGACACGACCCTCAACTGGTGGTCCGGCGAGGTGACTTTCACCCGCAAGTTCAAGCTCGTCAAAGCCGAGGGGGCCAAAGTAAACGCCGCCATCACCTTTATGGGCTGCAACGACGCGACATGCCTCCCCCCAGCCACGGTCAACCTGTCGCGCGTGGTCCGCGTCCCCGCAGCTAAATAAAAAAACATTCTTTGCTAATTCCCGGCACTCACATAACACCATTATTTATGCGACGACTGTCACTGCTTTCCATCTTCGCCTTATTGATGACCATCGCCATCAATGCGCAGATTATAAACCCCATAACTTGGACATCCAAGATCAAAATGACATCAGAGACCGAAGGATCGGTGATTTTTGATGCCAAAATCGACGACGGATGGCACCTCTACGGCATGCAACTGCCCGACGGCGGCCCGCGCCCGACGGCGTTCAATTTTGAGACGCTCGACGGCGTGGAACTCATCGGAGCCACCGTTCCGTCCCGCGAACCCATCGAGCGCGTCGACATGGTGTTCCACCTCAATCTGTCATGGTGGGCGGCCGACGTGTCGTTCTCGCAAAAATTCAAGGTCACAGACAAGTCGGGAGCCTACAACATTGCCGGAACCATCTCCTTTCAGGGATGCAACGACAGCAGCTGCATGGCACCGACCAAGGAGACATTTGAATTCACCAAAGGCGAAGTCGCCGCAGCAACACCGGCAGCAGCCGACACGGCCAAGACAGTCGCCGACAACAGCGCGGTAAAAACTACCGGCGCGGTTGACAATTCCGGATGGTGGGCACCCGTGACATTCCCCGAAAACGCCGGCAACGCGTCGGTAACCGACATCGCCGACTCCTCGATGTGGTACATTTTCCTGTGGGGGTTCATCGGCGGCCTGCTCGCACTGATGACACCCTGCGTGTGGCCCATGATTCCGTTGACAGTAAGTTTCTTCCTGAAGAAAAATACCTCGCGCGGCAAGTCAATACGCGACGCGGTCATCTACGGAATCTCAATCATCGTCATCTACCTGCTGCTCGGCCTCGCCATCACCTTGATTTTCGGGGCAAGCAAGCTCAACGACCTCTCGACCAACGCCGTGTTCAACCTGTTGTTCTTCGCGCTGCTCGTCGTGTTTGCCATCTCGTTTTTCGGAGCATTTGACATCACACTCCCTTCCAAGTGGAGCAACACGATGGACGGCAAAGTCGAGCGCACGACAGGATTGCTCAGCATTTTCTTCATGGCGTTCACCCTCGCCCTCGTGTCGTTCTCGTGCACCGGCCCGATTATAGGCACTCTGCTTGTCGAGGCAGCCTCGCTCGGCGACATTACCGGCCCGGCGGTAGGCATGGGAGCCTTTGCACTCGCGCTGGCCATACCGTTCACCCTGTTTGCCACCTTTCCCTCGATGCTCAAGGAAATGCCCCGCTCGGGAGGATGGCTCAACTCGGTAAAGGTAGTGCTCGGATTCCTCGAACTCGCCCTCTCGCTGAAATTTCTCTCAGTCGCCGACCTCGCCTACGGGTGGGGAATCCTCGACCGCGAGGTGTTTATCTCTCTCTGGGTTATCATCTTCATCCTCTTGGGGATGTATCTTCTCGGGAAACTCCGGTTCTCCCATGACTCCCCTCTCGAATATGTGTCCATACCGCGATTCTTCCTCGCCCTCGCGTCGCTGAGCTTCGCCGTGTATCTCATCCCGGGACTGTGGGGCGCACCGCTCAAAAGCGTTAGCGCGTTTGTCCCGCCGCTCTATACCCAAGACCTGAACCTCTATGCCGGCGGCCAGTTCCGCGAGTTCCATGACTATGAGGAAGGTATGAGATTTGCTGCCGAAAACAACCGTCCCGTCCTGATTGACTTCTCGGGTCACGGATGTGTCAACTGCCGCAAGATGGAGGGTGCCGTGTTTGACACTCAGGAAATCAGCGGTATCATCCGCGAAAACTATGTCCTCATCAAGCTTATGGTCGACGAGAAGAAAGCTCTTGCCCGCCCCTTTACAGTGGAAGAATATGGCAAAACTGTAAAAATCGAGACTGTGGGTGAAAAATGGAGCTATCTCCAGCGTTCTAAATTCGGAGCCAACAGCCAGCCGTTCTACGTCCTCCTTGACAACGAGGGACAACCGCTTGCCGGCTCATATTCCTACGATGAAAACGTGGCCAAATTTGCCGAATGGCTTAACAGCGGCATCGAAGCTTACGTCAAAAACAACCAGTAATGCATACCCGACAAGAAAAAACAGAGGCCATCGGACGGGTAATCGACACGCTCGATATCCTGCGTGTCGAGTGTCCGTGGGACCGCAAGCAGACCAACGAGAGCCTGCGCCCAAACACGATAGAGGAAGTCTACGAGCTGTGCGAGGCTCTTATCAACAACGATAACGCCAACATACGCAAAGAACTCGGCGACGTGTTGCTCCACATCCTTTTCTACGCCAAGATAGGCGAGGAAAAGGGAGAATTTGACATCGCCGACGTGGCCGACGCGCTCAACAAAAAACTGATTTTCCGCCACCCCCACGTCTTCGGCGAGGTCAAAGCCGAGACCGCCCACGACGTTGAGCAAAACTGGGAGCAGATAAAGCTGAAGGAAAAGGACGGAAACAAGACAGTGCTGTCGGGCGTGCCGGGCGCACTCCCCGCGATGATAAAGGCCGACCGCATTCAGGAGAAAGCCGCCAACGTGGGGTTTGACTGGGAAACCCGCGAGCAGGTATGGGAAAAGGTCAAGGAGGAAATCGGCGAATTTGCCGCAGCAGCCGAGACCAAGGACCCGGCCGAGATGGAGGCCGAAATGGGCGACCTGCTTTTCAGCCTCGTCAACGCGGCGCGACTCTACAAAATCAACCCCGAGAACGCGCTTGAAAAGACCAATGCCAAGTTTATCTCCCGTTTCAACCACATCGAAAGCCGCGCCGCCGAGATGGGAATAAAGCTCAAAGACATGACGCTGGAACAGATGGACCAATTGTGGAACGAAGCAAAACAGAAGTGTCATGAAAACGATTAGACGCATCGCAATCGCCGTTGTGGCAATCGCGGCCGCGGCATGCGGCGCACAGGCCAAGATTGTGAAAAATTACAAGTCACACAGTGACGATGTGTTGACATTTCAGGTCGACAGCATCGATTTCCGCAAAGACTTGACCCGTGTCTACGGCAAGGTCATCGGCCGTCCGCACACATCCCACAGGATTGACGGCGTTACTTTAAACATCGACAACCAAGCACTTGTGTCAGACGACATTGACGGGGTTGATTTCAAGCGTTACTTCCAGTGGGAGGATGACGGTTTTATCCTTCTTGAGATTGATTTTCCCGCGACTCGCCCTGCCCGGAACTTAAACCTCAACTTTAACACCGTGCGCGGCAACGCCACGACTATCGTAAAGAATTAATTCATAATGCATAATGCACAATGCATGATTGGCTTACGCCGCGCGTGGTGGCTGGTTATGCATTCTGAATTATGCATTATGCGTTAACGACACTTATGAAACTCTGCATTACCGAGAAACCCAGTGTGGCCAAAGATATTGCTGAAATCCTCGGCGCGAAAGTGCGCCGTGACGGTTACTACGAGGGTGGAGACTACAAGATAACATGGACTTTCGGCCACCTGTGCTGCCTGAAAGAACCGCATGACTATACCGAGATGTGGAAACGCTGGACACTGGGCGTGCTGCCCATGATTCCGGCTAAATTCGGCATAAAGGTAATCGACCAAGAGAGCATCAAGCGACAGTTTCATGTCATCGAAACCCTTATCGCCGAGGCCGACGAGGTTATAAACTGCGGCGATGCCGGACAGGAAGGAGAACTGATCCAGCGGTGGGTGATGCAGAAAGCGGGCATCAAATGCCCGGTCATGAGGCTGTGGATTTCGTCACTGACCGACGAGTCGATACGCGAGGGTTTCAACTCGCTGCGCCCCGAAAAAGACTTCAACAACCTATATTATGCGGGACTATCCCGCGCCATCGGCGACTGGATTCTCGGGATGAACGGCACGCGCCTTTATTCGCTCAAATATTCCTCGCCCGGCAACGTCCTTTCAATCGGGCGCGTGCAGACCCCCACCCTCGCGCTCATCGTGCAACGCCACTTCGAGATTGCCAATTTCAAGCCCGAGGATTTCTGGGAGCTGAAGACCGTGTATCGCGGGGCGACGTTCAACGCCACGTCGGGACGGTTCAAGAGCGAGGCCGACGCGGCATCGGTTCTTGCCCGCATCGCCACCCTCCCGATGACCATCACCGATGTTCAGGAGAAGAAAGGACGCGAGGCTCCGCCACGACTCTTTGACCTGACATCGCTACAGGTCGAGTGCAACAAAAAGTGGGGATGGACCGCCGACGACTCCCTGCGCCTCATCCAGTCACTCTATGAAAAGAAAGTGACCACCTACCCCCGCGTCGACACCACCTACCTGAGCGACGACATCTATCCCAAGATTCCGACAATCCTGAAACAGATGACCCCCTACGCGGCCTTGACCGCGCCTGTACTCGGAGAGAAAATCCCCAAGAGCAAGAAAGTCTTTGACAACTCCAAGGTCACTGACCACCATGCCATCATCCCCACGGGGCAGTCGCCCTCGCAGCTCGTCGGCGACGAGCGCAAACTCTACCACCTCATCGCGTTAAGGTTTATCGCCGCCTTTTATCCCGACTGCCAGTTCATGTCGACAACCGTCAACGGCGAGGTGGACAAAACAGGGTTCAAGGCGACCGGAAAGGTCATCACCGATCCCGGATGGCGCAAAGTGTACGAGGGAAAAAAAGACGAGAACCCTGTAGAGGAAGGGAAAGACGACGACAAACTGCTGCCGCCATTCGTCGTGGGAGAAAGCGGCCCTCATGAACCGGCATTGCAGAAAAAAACGACGCAGCCGCCCAAATACTATACCGAGGGCACGCTGTTGCGTGCGATGGAGTCGGCCGGAAAGACGGTTGATGACGAAGAATTGCGCGACGCGATGAAAGAAAACGGCATCGGCCGCCCGTCGACCCGCGCCGCCATCATCGAGACGCTGTTCAAGAGGCGTTACATTTATCGCTCGGGAAAATCGATAATGGCATCTCAGGCCGGCATCGACCTTATAGGCACCATCAACGAGGAGCTGCTCAAAAGCGCAAAACTGACCGGTCTGTGGGAAAACAAACTGCGAAGAATCGAGCGCGGCGAGTATTCGGCCGCCGAATTCATCGACGAGCTTAAAGCATTGATAAACGAGATTGTGCTCAATGTGCTGAGAGATAATTCGGGGAGCAAGATACTCGTTCAGAACGGCGGCGACCGCCCCTCCCCTTCGGCAACCGGCAAAGAGGCTGAAAAACCGGCCAAAGAGAAAGCGCCGCGCAAGCCGCGTGTCACAAAACTGGAGCAGATCGCGTGTCCCGAGTGCGGCCAAGGCCACATTCTAAAAGGGCGCACGGCCTACGGTTGCAGCCGTTTCCGCGAAGGGTGCACGCTGCGTCTTTCATTTGAGGAATACTCCGCCGAGCTGACACCCGGAAAGCTCAATCAGGCTATCAACAAACTGAAATCACGCAATGGCAGCAAATGAAATATTCCCGATAGTGACCCCCGATGGGGTTGTCACCGGCTCGGCCACACGCGCCGAATGCCACAGCGGCTCAAAGCTGCTTCACCCGGTGGTGCATCTTCACATCCTCTCCCGCGACGGGCGCGTCTATCTTCAGAAACGCTCGATGAGCAAGGATATACAACCCGGGAAATGGGACACGGCGGTGGGAGGCCATGTGGACTATGGCGAGGAGACCGAGACTGCTTTGTTCAGGGAGACACGCGAAGAACTCGGACTGACCGGTTTCGTTCCCACGGCTGTCACGAGGTATGTTTTCGAGTCAACCGTTGAAAAGGAACTTGTCAATGTGTTTGCAACGGTGGTGGAGGATGGTTTCTCGGCTGATTTTGACCCGGTAGAAATCGACGATGCCCGTTTCTGGAGCATTGCCGAGATTGAAAACGCTATCGGCAAGGGTATGCTGACCCCGAATTTCGAGCAGGAATTTTCCCGGATAAGGAACAAGCTGAAAGAATTGTTATGAGCGACCGGGTACAATGGGTAATCGTAGGGGCGATTATTATCGCGGCAATACTGTGGGTAATCAGACGTTCACGCCACTCGGGGAGTTGTTGCGAAAGCAATGACAACAACTGCGACAACGGGTGTGTCAACTGCCCCGTAGCAGAACACTGCCGCAAGGCAAAACGTCGTTAGAGCTTATTTAGCATCGATAAGAGAGTGTCAGAAATGCTTGATTAATGTGGCGCAACAGCAAAAAAATTTTCTTGATGCGGGTGATTGAAAAATCTTTACAGATTTTATGTGTCTGATGATATGTTTCCGGGGGTTGCGAAACCGCAACCCCCGGCTATTCAAAGAATAATCCTTACGGATTAGGATGTTGTTATTAAACAACCTATAATTATTTCCCGGGATAAAACTGAGTTTTGCAACAATCTTTTAATTGCTGATGAGCAAAAGCAGAATCAGCGCGACTATCGTCAAGCCGTAGCCTATATAACGTAAGACATAGGCGCGGCGACGGCGGCTGTCATAGTCGGGGAGCTTGCATTTGGTGTTCTCGGCCGAGATTTTTGCCAGACGGATGCGGGCAATATTTACACATGCCAGTCCCGCAAATGCAAGTCCTATTATTAAGTATAAGCAGAAGTTTTCCATATCGTCCCTTATTTGAATTTTAACGTCCTCAAATATTGAATGGTTCATCATCTCTAATCGTGGGACCGGGGAGGTGCGGTAACGCCGCGTCCGAAATCAGACAAAGGGTGTAACTGCCTCACTGAACATCTTGCATCTTCGCTGCGGGCGCGGTTTATCGCGCCCCTACAACCCACACCCTTCTGTCGCGAAAACAAGAGCCGTGTGGCGCGAAATATAAAAAAAATACAAGTCTCAGCATAAAAAGAGACCCGCTAAAAAGCGGGTCTCGGTTGAGGTTCCTAGCAGAATCGAACTGCTGTAAACGGTTTTGCAGACCGGTGCCTAACCACTCGGCCAAGGAACCTTGGGTTTTGTGACCACAAAGGTACGACATGTTTTTTAACTGTGCAAATTTTTTCAGGAGTTTTTTTTGCGGAATAAAAAAATCACAGAATCATAAAAACGTTACCGGCGGGGGCGTTTCATCTCAATTGAAATGAAACGCCCCCGCCGGTAATGGCCGATTATATCAAATCACGCCGCGCGTGGAGAGAAGAATCGACATGTGGTCGCGGAGCTTGCGGGCCTCGGCGGCAGCAACCTCGGCAAAGTCTTCACCATGAGAGGCGTAGATGATGCCACGCGATGAGTTGACAAGCAGTCCGCACTCGGTGGTCATGCCCCACTTGGCCACTTCATCAAGACTTCCGCCCTGCGCGCCGACACCGGGGACAAGCAGGAAGCTGCGGGGGGCGACACGACGCACGTCGGCAAACATCTCGCCCTGTGTTGCTCCGACGACAAACATGAGGTTGTCCTCGTTACCCCAACGCTGTGCCTTTTCAAGAACCATCTCAAAAAGACGCTCACCGTCAGGCTGGGCCATGAACTGGAAATCGCGGGAACCGGGATTGGATGTCAAAGCCAAAAGAATGACCCATTTCCCTTCGTAGGCAAGAAATGGCTTGACGCTGTCTTCACCCATATAGGGGGCGACGGTAAGGGCATCGACCTGAAGGTTTTCAAAGAACGCCCGTGCATAGAGCGACGAGGTGTTTCCTATGTCGCCACGCTTGGCATCGGCGATGACAAGCTGGTCGGGATAATTTTCGCGCAGATATCTGACGGTCTTGTCAAGTGCGTTCCATCCGGTCACACCGAGACTCTCGTAGAATGCCACATTGGGTTTATAGGCGACACAATAGTCAGCGGTAGCGTCGATTATAGCCTTGTTGAACTCAAAAATCGGGTCTTCACACGACAGAAGATGTTCCGGAATTTTCTTGATGTCGGTGTCGAGTCCCACACAGAGGAACGACCCTTTTTTCCTGATTTGTTCAATTAACTCTTTACGATTCATATTATATATTGTAAGTTATTATTTATCAAATATATATCCGTAAGCCGAGATGTCGGCGGAGCCGTTGGGCCGGAATTGCATCTGAAGCTCGGTCAGATGCATGATTTTATCTTTTCCTGTCCTCGCATTGCGGATTGTCACCTTCACCGGAATCTTACGGCTCCCGTCACCGCACAGTTTTTTTAGTTCTGCGGGATTAATCACCCACATAAAGCGGTCACTGTCAACGGTAAAAGTGCCGTCGGGGGCAGGCGTGACCCTTGACCCTTTAAAATCGATTGTCCTGACCCATACCATGTCGGCCGGGATGCGGACAAACCGTGTCGCCGAGTTCATTATAAATGAAATTTCCCTGTCGCTGTCGTAATGTTCAAGAGTTTCGTCAGGCACCGGCAGAATGTCAGGCACCGGCAAAATATCAGGTTCCGAATCGGCCAAATGCTGTTCCAACTCGTGGAACTGCATACTCCTCAATTGCTGTTGCACCTGACTTTCAAAGAATTCACGCAAGGGGCGCATCAATACATTTGCCGTCACGCTGAACCCGACCAATGCTCCCGCAAGCATACATGCCACAAGAAGGACAATCAGCTTGGGTTTTGTAATTTTTACGACGTTGTCGGCCTGTTGTCCTGACGGATTATGATAAGGAGGAGGGGTTGCCATGATTATAATTCGCTTTCTTTTAGTTTCTCGGCATTCTCGGCGATAGTGAGCCGGTCGATGACATCCTGAATATCGCCGTCCATGAACGACTGAAGATTGTAGACGGTATAATTGATACGGTGGTCGGTGATGCGCCCCTGCGGGTAATTGTAGGTGCGAATCTTGGCCGAGCGGTCGCCGGTCGATACCATTGTCTTGCGCCGCGAGGCTATATCGTCGATATATTTCTGATGTTCCTTGTCATATATAAATGTACGCAGGCGCGAGAGGGCGCGCTCCTTGTTCTTGGGCTGGTCACGGGTCTCGGTACACTCGATGAGGATTTCTTCTGTCTCCCCCGTGTTGGGGTTCTTCCACATATAGCGTAGACGCACACCCGACTCGACTTTGTTGACGTTCTGTCCCCCGGCGCCTCCCGAGCGGAAAGTGTCCCATTTTATCTCGCCCTCGTTGATTTCGACATCGAAAGCCTCGGCCTCGGGGAGCACGGCGACAGTCGCGGCCGACGTGTGTACGCGGCCCTGTGTCTCGGTTGCCGGGACACGCTGAACGCGGTGTACGCCGCTTTCATACTTCAAGGTGCCGTAGACATTCTCGCCTGTTACGGCCACGACAATTTCCTTGAACCCGCCTGCGGCCCCTTCGCTGAAACTGGTGACGGCAAGGCTCCATCCCCGTTGCTCGCAATATTTGGAATACATTTTGAACAGGTCTCCGGCAAAGATTGCGGCCTCGTCGCCGCCCGTGCCGCCGCGTATTTCGAGAATCGCGTTCTTTCCGTCCTCGGGGTCGGCAGGGATAAGCAACAGCTTGATTTCTTCTTCCAATGCGGGTATCGCCGAGGTGGCCTCGTCGAGTTCCTCTTTGGCCATCTGACGCATTTCGGGGTCATTCTCGCTTTCAAGAACCTCGCGCGCCTCGTCGATATTGCCCATAAGGGTGCGGTAGCGGCGTGTCACCGCTGTCAGTTTTTCCAAATCTTTATATTCCTTGGTCAGGCGCACATATCGTTTCATGTCGGCTATCACTGAGGGGTCTGTTATCAGGGTTGACACTTCCTCAAAGCGTGATTCAATGCCGTCGAGGCGCGAAAGTAGGGTATTATCTGCCATTGCAATCAAGTGGTTGTTTTCGTGACTGCAAAATTACTCAATTTCCATGAGACTGACAAATTTCGACTTCTCGACAAAATGCATTATCTTTGCGATAAAATGTATATAAGATTGCCATGATTACCTTCCTTATCTGTCTGGCGTGCCTGATCACCGCCTACTTTACCTACGGGAAATATCTTGAACGTGTTGCCGGAGTCGATTCGTCGCGTGTCACGCCGAGCGGGCGCATGGCCGACGGTGTCGACTATATCCCTATGCCACGGTGGAAAGTGTTTCTCATCCAGCTGCTCAACATCGCCGGCACAGGGCCGATTTTCGGTGCGATTCTCGGTGCGTGTTTCGGGCCGGTCGCCTTCCTGTGGATAACCGTGGGCGGGATATTTTTCGGGGCGATGCATGACTTCCTGTCAGGCATCATGCTCGTGCGCCACGACGGCAAGAGCCTTCCGGAGGTTGTCGGTCATTATCTCGGGGGCGGCATGAGGACCTTGATGAGATATTTCTCAGTGCTTCTGCTCGTTCTTGTCGGGGCGGTGTTCATTCTCAGTCCGGCGCAACTTCTCGACAGCATGGTCCCGGCGGTGTCGCTCAACGGGTGGGTGTGGATAATACTCGTCTATTACCTTGTCGCCACAATGCTTCCCATCGACAAGATAATAGGCCGTTTTTACCCGGTTTTCGGGGTGGCGCTGATTTCAATGGCCGTGGGACTGCTCGGCGCGCTGCTTATCGGCGGGATGTCTATTCCAGAGCTAACGTCATTCCGCAACTATCAGCCCGACCCTCATGCCTTACCCATTATCCCGACACTTTTCATCACCATTGCCTGCGGGGCGATATCGGGGTTCCACGCCACCCAGTCGCCGTTGATGGCGCGCTGCGTGGGCAACGAGAAGGAGTGCCGGAGCGTGTTTTACGGCTCGATGATTTCAGAAAGCATCATCGCCCTCATCTGGGCCGCTGTCGCTATGGCGTTTTTCGGCGGGGTTGAAAATCTCAACGGGGCACTTGCGGCAAATGACAACAATGCCGCATGGGCGGTCAACGAGATTTCGCGCGGCACACTCGGCCACATCGGCGCAATCCTTGCGTTGCTCGGCGTAGTGGCCGCCCCCATCACCTCGGGCGACACGGCTTTCCGCTCGGCCCGGCTGATTATAGCCGACATGACCGGCATCGACCAAAAACCGCTGTTGAAACGATTTGCCATCTGCATACCCTTGTTTGTAATCGGCTACGGAATAACCCTCGTCAACTTCGGCATCGTGTGGCGTTATTTCGCGTGGGCCAACCAGACTCTCGGCGTAATCGTCCTGTGGTCAATCTTTGTGTGGCTCACAGTACGCAAGAAGAACGTGTTGATCGCCCTCGTCCCGGCTGTCGTGATGACCTATGTCGTGACCTCGTTTGTCTTTGAGTCGCCCCAGTTTCTCGGGATGGAAAACCGCCTGACCGCCTATCTGCTCGGCGGTGTCGCCACTGCCGCCATAACCGCCGTCGCAGTCATCACCGCCCGCGCCAAAGCAAAAACAATGACGGAGTGACGAGTCGCGCGAAAGTCTGTTAAAAGGTGTTATTATTAAGAATGATTTTAAATAACAAGCGTTTGTAATTCCGATAATAATTACGACCTTTGTACCCCAAAAATATCGAGAGTATGAGGTTATCGGACTTACAGACAGGCGCGACGTGCACAGTTGTCAAGATTCTTGGCCACGGAGCGTTTCGCAAACGCATGATCGAGATGGGTTTTGTCAAGGGGCGTGAAGTAAAAGTATTGCTGCACGCGCCGCTCCAAGACCCGATCAAATATTCCCTGATGGGTTACGAAGTATCGTTGCGACGGTCGGAAGCCGATCTTGTCGAGGTCATTCCCGATAGCGAAAAACGACACGGTATCCCCGATAACTCTCACACCAACACCATCAGCGATTCCGACATTCAGGAACCGTCGTCGCGCCACGACCTGCACAAGACTATAAACGTGGCGCTCATCGGCAATCCCAACTGCGGCAAGACATCGCTGTTCAACATCGCGTCGGGGTCGCGGGAACATGTCGGGAACTACAGCGGCGTGACTGTCGATGCCAAGAAAGGGGTATTCTTTCACAAGGGTTACAAGTTCAATATCGTGGACCTGCCCGGGACCTATTCCCTCGCCTCCTATTCTCCCGAAGAACTTTATGTGCGCCGCTATCTGAAAGACGAGACTCCCGATGTCATAGTCAACGTCGTGGACGGCTCCAATCTTGAGCGAAACCTTTATCTTACCACCGAGCTTATCGACATGGACCGCTCGATGGTAATTGCGCTCAACATGTATGACGAACTTGTCAAAAACGGGCAGGACCTCGACTATAAGACACTCGGCGAAATGATCGGTGTCCCGATCGTTCCCACCACAGCCCGCACGGGGGAGGGAATCGACCGATTGTTTGACACGGCTATCGATGTCTATGAGGGCACGGACAAGAGCGTGCGCCATGTCCATGTCAATCTCGGCCCCTATATCGAGCAGGGTGTCAGCCTGATCAAAGACGCGCTGAAAAAAGACGCGTATATCGGCCGCCATTTCTCTCCGCGGTACCTCGCTATAAAACTGCTTGAGGGGGACAAGGAGGTCGAAAGCCTTGTAAAAGATTCCTCTCCCGGCGGGGCCAAGACTCTCGAACTCAGAGATTCCACGCTGAAAAAAATCACTGACAACCACCCGGGTGAAGACATCACCGCCGAGATTGCCAACGAAAAGTATGGCTTTATCGCGGGCGCACTTGCCGAGACGATGAAAAATTCTGAAAAACAGGAAATACCGTCAACCCGCATCATCGACTCGATTGTCACCAACAAGCTTTTCGGATTCCCGATATTCATCCTTATAATGTTATTCATCTTTTGGGCGACATTTGAAATCGGGTCCTACCCGATGGGGTGGATTGAAAGCGGGGTGGAATGGCTCGGCGACACGGTCAGAAAAATACTGCCCGACGGCATGGTGAAAGACCTCGTTGCCGACGGCATTATCGGAGGGGTCGGCGGCGTTATCGTGTTCCTGCCCAATATCCTCATCCTCTACCTCTGCATCTCTTTCATGGAAGATTCGGGTTACATGGCGAGAGCCGCGTTCATCATGGACAAACTGATGCACCGCATCGGCCTGCACGGGAAGTCGTTTATCCCGCTGGTCATGGGATTCGGCTGCACCGTTCCGGCAATCATAGCGTCCCGTTCAATCGAGAGCCGCAGCAGCCGCATAATCACCATCCTCATCAATCCGTTTATCTCATGCTCGGCGCGCCTGCCTATCTACATACTGCTTATCGGTACCTTTTTCCCCAATCATGCCACGCTGGTATTCATGGGGTTGTATCTTCTCGGCATATTGGCAGCCACAATTACGGCAAGACTTCTCAGACGATTCTATTTCAAGGCCGACGAGACCCCGTTTGTAATGGAACTCCCCCCCTACCGCATCCCCACGGCCAAAGCCACGCTGCGGCACATGTGGAGCAAGGGGGAACAGTATATCCGCAAGATGGGCGGCGTAATCCTTGTGGCAAGCATCATCGTGTGGGCACTCAACTATTTCCCGCTGCATGACGAAGACGCCTCGGCAGTCACGACCGAGTCAGCCTCGATTGACCCCGACCATGACAGCTTTCTTGAAATGATGGGAAAAGCGGTAAATCCGGTAATGGAGCCGCTCGGATTCCACTGGCGTGCCTCGGTGGCGGCGCTCGCCGGTGTCCCGGCCAAAGAAATCGTCGTGTCGACACTCGGCGTTCTGTACACCGGCAATGAGGAAGCCGACGACTCATCTCTCGGCTCCCGCCTTCAGGCCCCCTCCCCCGCTACCGGAAAACCCGACTTCACCACTGCCGCCGCCCTCAGTTTCATGGTGTTCATCCTCCTCTACTGTCCGTGTATCGCGACTGTGACGGCTATTGTCAAGGAAACGGGCAACAGATGGTACGGTGCATTCTCGGTTCTCTACAACACCCTCCTCGCATGGATTGCCGCGTTTGCTACCTATCAGATTGCTATCCTGCTATAAGATATATCGGATATTTTTCACATTTCCCCGCTATTTATTTTCAAAAAAAGTTTTGCAGATTGAAAAAAGTGTTTCACCTTTGCGGTGTATTAGAGATGTACAACACCTAAACACAGCAACACAAAACCAACTTTTCACTCTCTGCGACAATGAAAAAGCTACTGTTCACTATCATTTCAGTCATGCTGCTCGGTTACAGTTCAGCCGAGGCACAGCTACTATGGAAAATCTCGGGCAACGGCCTTGAAAAGCCGAGCTATATCTTTGGCACACACCACATGGCTCCCGCCAGCGTCCTTGACAGCGTCCCCGGTTTCAATGATGCACTTGCCTCGGTCGACAAAGTGTATGGCGAAATGGTTATGGCCGACGCGATGAGTCCCGAATCACAGCAAATGATGATGATGGCCGCTATCGCTCCTCAGGACAGCACACTGAACGCGGTTCTCTCTCCCGCAGCAGTCGACTCCCTCAACAATATCCTCGCCAAATATCTTGGTCCGCAGATGACAGCAGCCGCGCTTAACCCCATGAAACCGGCAATGGTGTCAACACTCCTTGCCGCCGCCCAGACTCAGGCCGCATTCCCGCAATACAATGCCGCGCAGCAACTTGACGGCGAAATCCAGTCACGCGCGACTGCCATCGGTAAAGAAGTTGGCGGTCTCGAAACTATGGCCGACCAGTGTCAGGCCCTTTTCGGAGGCTCGATACTCGCTCAGGCCAACGACCTTATGCAGGCCGTGCGCAACGACGGGATTGCAACCGACATCGTGAAACAGCTTGCCAACGCATATCTCGCCGGAGACCTTCAGGCGATGCTCGACATCATGGAAAACCCCGCGACAGGATTCAACGACGAGCAGGCCGACCGGATGATAAACCGCCGCAATGCCGACTGGATGCGCGTGCTGGCGGGGATGCTGCCTGCAATGTCGATTCTAATAGCCGTCGGAGCGGGCCACCTCCCCGGCGACAAGGGACTGATTTCCCTTTTGCGCCGCGAAGGCTATACTGTAGAGCCGACTACCAAATAACAGACCTAAAACACCATAGAAAATGATAGCACTCAACCACATTTCCTATACTTATCGCCACGGTGCCGAGGCACTGATAGACGCATCGGGCAAAATAGGCCCCGGCATACACCTGCTCCTCGGAGAAAACGGTGCGGGCAAAACCACCCTCCTCCACGTTATCGCCGGATTGCTATACCCGACCAAGGGTGACTGCGTCATCGACGGACGGAACGTGCGCGACCGTCAGCCTTCAACGATGCAGAAACTCTTTCTGCTGACCGATGACATCGAGTTCCCGGGACGCACAGTGAACGAAATCAGCGACATCCACGGTTGTTTTTATCCCCGTTTCAGCAAAGAGCTGCTTGCCGAGAACCTCGGCGAATTCGGCATGACCGGGAACGAGCCGCTCAACAAAATGTCGCTCGGGACACGCCGCAAGGCCCTTATAGCCTATGTACTGTCCCTGCGGGTCGAACTGCTGATGCTCGGCGAACCTGCCAACGGCCTCGACATCAACGCCAAGAAAACATTGCGCCGCATGTTGTCGCGCTGTACCGATGAAGAGCAGACTGTCATCGTCTCCACCCACACGGTGTGGGATCTCAAAGACCTCTTTGACGGGCTGATGGTCATCAGCCGCGGGCGGCTTCTTGTCAACCGTCCCACATGGGAAATCGCCGAAGTCCTGACTTTCACGTCTGACAATCTGCCCATCGTTAACGCCCTGTATCAGGAACAGGACACAGGGATGTTCCGTGGAATCATCGCCAACGAGAGCCACGAACCGTCGAGCGAGGTTGATTTCAATCTTCTGTACTCGGCCCTGATGTCACCCGCATGTGACAAAATCATATCAATTTTATCCAATCCCGATGAACAATAACGACGACTATGGAACAGGCTGTATCACTCAATAACGACAAATTCTCATGGCAGCGCATGATGATGGTTGCAAGATACTACGGCAATCCGATGAAACGCATGATTATGATTTATTCGGCAATCCTCGTGGCCTTGTATCTGCTTGCCCTTCTGTCATCTTTCTGGGGTATCGAATTTCTGCTTTCCTCTGTCGCATCGACTGTATTCCAGTTCATGTGCTTTTTCGCCTCGTTTGTATTCGTGCTGAAAAATGACAGTGCCGTAATCACCCAGCTTCCGGCCCGCGGGCAGGAAAAAGCCGCGCTTATAATCGGGTGGTCGATGGTGTTCATTCCCCTTCTTCTCATTGCCGAATGGATTCTATGCACCTGCATCGCCGGCATCTTCACCGAAAATGCCGACGTGATGCAAAGCCTGATGGCTGTTTCTGACGAGATCTATGAGTCAAAATGGCTATACTTACTGAACAATTGCAGCAACCTCTTCCCGATGGTGACCGTGCTGTATGTGGTAATGACCGTAAAACGTAACCGCATTGCGATGGGTATCGCGGCGGCAATACTCAGCCTTGTCGCCCTCGGTATACTCGGAGGAGTCGTAGGGCTGGTTTCGGCACTGACCGACGATATTTTCCATGACATCGCAACCGGTGTAATGCCCTCTGAGCAACTGGTTTCGGATTCCATACAGGAGGTTGTCAGAGAACTCGTTGTCGTCATCGGCTCATTCTCTATAATCTACACTATTGTCGGCCTGATTCTCACATGGCGACGCATAGTTAGCCGTCAAGTCTAAAAACTGCCTATGGATTTTAACAGCAACAAACCTATCTATCGTCAGATTGTAGACTTCAGTTTCAGCCGCATAATATCGCGGGACTGGGTTGCGGGACAGCGGGTGTCGTCGGTGCGCGAGCTTGCGACAGCCCTTGCGGTCAACTCCCACACAGTGCTGAAAGCCTATGAATATCTACAGGACGAGCAGATTATATACCCGCGTCGCGGACTGGGATTCTTCCTTGCCGACGATGCCGCCGAGCGGGTCAACAACGCCCGCCGCAAAGAATTTTTCGACACCACGCTCGTGGAACTTTTCAACGAAATGAAACTGCTCGACATCTCAATCGAGGACATCGTGGAGCAATATCGCAAGAACAATTAGACAAGACAGAAAATCAACAGGCTGCAAGGAGTTCCCTTACAGCCTGTTGATTTTTGAAGTCGTTTATCTGATGTATATGAGGCCCAGCTCCTTGAAAACTATCGGCATAGCATAGCAAAGAGGAGCTTTTTTAGGGGTGAAATATTTTACCCGGAATTTCGGCAAGGCATTCACCAGTCTCAACGCCTCGGCATTGGCAGCCTCGTTTTTGCTCGGTCTGATTATCTTGGAATCCGTAACAGAACCGTCAGGCTGAACTTTGAACTGAGCCACAACTCTCTCAGTGCCCTTATACCCTTCGGGGACACGGATATTGGCTTCTATCCATTCTTTGAGCTTGCCGTTGCCGCCGGGAAATTCGCACTGCGGGTCATAGTTTACAAACAGATTTCTGTAAGTCTCGTCAACTTTGGATTTCAATTGGGAAAGAGTTTCGGGAGAGACAGTGATGAAAACGGCACGGTTGTCATATTCGTCATTTTTAATCTCAATTTTGAGAATAGAATCGGGTTCTATCATATCAGGCACGGCACCGCAGATCCATTCCTCATTGAAGTAAT
The DNA here is from genome assembly GCA_002494015.1 of Porphyromonadaceae bacterium UBA7042. Taxonomy (GTDB): domain Bacteria; phylum Bacteroidota; class Bacteroidia; order Bacteroidales; family Muribaculaceae; genus Duncaniella. The sequence goes on from DLAR01000110.1 coordinate 36,765, forward strand.
AGAAAACGGTTTCAGTATCGCGTTCGGTCAACGGGAACTGAATTTCGCGAATCACACTGTCATTCACACAGCAATGTTGTGCTGACAACACACCCACCTGAAACAGGAGCAGAACAGCAAGAAGAAGATTTTTCATATTATGATAATTTTAGAGGTTGTCAGTCAAGATTCATCGGGATTCTAAGGAATCAAACTTACAACCGCAAAGTTATAAATAATCTGCAACTTTTCACCCCCCCCAAATTAAAAAACATTAAAATAAATGTTTGTCCTATAAAAAACGAAGGCACCCGACAAACAAATCAACATTGTCGAGTGCCTATATTTAACTTAGAGGGAGTGTCAGGCTTCGAGAAGTTTCTCGATGTTGCGGCGCACCTGCTCCTTGGGTTGAGAACCGGCAAGACGGAGGTCGCGCACCTGCTCGCCATTCTTGAAGAACAGTATTGTGGGTATTGACATGATGCGGTTGGCGGTGGAGAACTCGGTCTCATCCTCGATGTTGTACTTGCCTACGAGCACCTTTCCTTCAAATTCGGCTGCGAGCTCGTCAATCACAGGCGACATGCGCATACAGGGTCCGCACCATGTGGCCCAGAAATCGATTACTACAGGCTGTCCTGAAGCGATAAGTTCATTGACGTTTTGGTCAGTAAATGCAAATGCCATTTTTCTCTTTATGTTTTATTCGTTAATATAAAATTGAATATCTTCTTCAACAAGAGCGTCGACAAGCGCGCGCGTGATAGGGATGCGCACCCCCGACGAGAGCTTGAGTGAGCGGTTTATCGACGGGTCAAAGACACGGAACGCCAATTCGCCTCGGTCGACAGTGGCGCCGCTGTTGACCTGTTCCACGATGAGGTCATGTATGTGGCGCGAAATCTTGTCCTTGGGAAGGTCTATCGTAATGCTGCGGATAAGTTTTCCCTTGACATCGCTCAACAGGCGTATATTGGTAATGTTGAATCTCAGATCCGAGTTGGCAAACCGTCGCTGGTACTGCCCTGTCACAAGGACGGGGGTTCCCGCGATACCATAATTGTGGAAATCGATATAGGTCTGTCCAAACAGCCTCAGCTCGGTACTTCCGGTATAGTCCTCGATTTTAAGGATGCCGAATTGTCCGCCGTTTCTCGCCGGGCGCGAAATAAAATCGACCACCATGCCTCCGAAAGTCAGATCGACACCTTCGACGGGGGCAAATTCCTCATATCCTTTTATTGTGCACGAGCAACCGTAGTTCAGCTCCATAAAGAACGGGGCGAGGGGGTGGGCCGAAAGGTACATCCCGACAAGTTCACGCTCTTTTTCAAGTTTTTCGGCATCGACCCATTCCATCGCAGGGACAATCTCGGGGCGGCCCGAAGTAGACAGCTCGGCATCCTCGCCAAAAAGTGATGCCGCCGAGCGTTGTTTGTCGGCCTGATAAGCCTGTCCGTAACGCACAAGAGTCTCGGAGAACGTTTCGCCGCGATGATTCTCGTTAAAGAAATCCTCACGTTTTATTTCGCTGAAACAGTCAAACGCTCCGGCAAGCGCAAGCGATTCAAACACCCTGCGGTTCATGGCCGAAGACGGGACACGCTCCACAAAATCATAGATTGACTCGAAACGTCCGCCCTCCCTGCGCTGGTCGATGATAACCTTGACCACGTTCTCGCCCACACCCTTGATTGCGGCAAGCCCGAAACGGATGTTGCCGTGGGAGTCGACACCGAATTCAAAGTAACTCTCGTTGACATCGGGACCCTTGACGGGAATGTGCATTTTCTTGCACTCGTCCATGAAGCCGGTGAGCTTGGTAATGTTGGCACGGTTGCGCGACAACACGGCAGCCATGTATTCGGCGGGATAGTTGGCTTTGAGCCACGCAGTCTGGAAAGCCACCCAGCTGTAACATGTGGCGTGACTCTTGTTAAACGCGTAGGACGCAAACTTTTTCCAGTCGGCCCAGATTTTTGAAAGCACTTTCGGGTCATGCCCGTTTTTCTGTCCGCCCTCCAGAAACAGTTCCTCCAGCTCGTTCATCTTGGCGATGAGTTTCTTACCCATTGCCTTGCGGAGGGTATCGCTCTGACCTCGTGTAAAACCGGCGAGGAGGCGAGACAGCAGCATGACCTGTTCCTGATAGACGGTAACGCCGTAAGTGTCCTTCAGATATTTCTCCATGATGGGAATATCGTACACAATGGGCGATTTGCCATGCTTGCGGGCGATAAAGTCAGGGATATAGTCCATAGGCCCCGGTCGATAAAGGGCGTTCATGGCTATAAGGTCCTCAAACGTCGACGGCTGAAGCTCGCGCAGGTATTTCTGCATACCGGCCGATTCAAACTGAAAAGTTCCCGTCGTGCGTCCCTCGCAATAAAGCTGATAGGTCTTGGGGTCGGCAATATCTATTTTCTCGATATCGATGTCGATACCCTTGGTGTTTTTAATATTGGAAAGAGCCTCCTTTATAATCGACAGGGTTTTCAACCCGAGGAAGTCCATCTTGATCAAGCCGGTATCCTCGATTATCGAGCCTTCATACTGTGTCACAATCAACTTGGATTTTTCCTTGGAATCGGCACTCTTGTCGACAGCTGTCGACACCGGCACCCAGTCGGTAATGGGGTCACGGCATATAATCACACCACATGCATGCACGCCGGTGTTTCGCACGTTGCCTTCGAGCCTCTTGGCATATTCGAGTGTCTCGGTGACGAGCGGATTGCGGCTCGCCAGCTCGGCCTGAAACTCGGGGATGTACTTATAGCAGTTGTCAAGCGTGGTTTTAAGAGTCTTGCCGTCAGGCCCGTCGGGCATTCGGTCAGGGACGAGCTTGGCAAGCCGGTTACTCTCGTCAAGAGGCAGCTGCTCGATGCGCGCCACATCCTTTATGGCCGACTTGGCGGCCATAGTTCCGAAAGTAATGATATGGGCCACCTTGTCCTCACCATATTTCTGAGTCACATAACGCAACACGTCGGCGCGGCCGTCATCGTCGAAATCGACATCGATATCTGGGAGGGAAATACGGTCGGGGTTAAGGAATCGTTCAAAAAGCAGGTCATATTTAATCGGGTCGACCTGAGTGATTCCGAGACAGTAGGCGACGACACTTCCTGCGGCAGACCCTCGGCCGGGCCCCACACTGACGCCGAGTTCGTTGCGGCCCACGTTGATGAAGTCCTGCACGATAAGGAAGTAACCCGGGAAACCCATCGTCTTCATTATATACAGCTCAAACTTGATGCGTTCTTCAAGTTCGGGAGTCAGAGGCTTTCCATAACGTCGCTCGGCTCCCTCATAGGCAAGTTTCGCGAGATAGTCGGCCTCAAACTTGATGCGGTACAGCTTGTCATATCCGCCGAGTTTCGCAATCTTCTTTTCGGCAGCCTCCTGACTGAGTACAACGTTGCCGTTCTCGTCACGGGTAAACTCGTCGAAAAGCTCCTGCGGTGTTATGCGGCTGCGGTATTCCTCCTCGGTGCCGAATGATGCCGGAATCTCGAAAAACGGCATGATGGGAGCATGGTCAATCGAGTAGGTCTCCACTTTGTCAAGGATTTCGAGAGTATTGGAAAGTGCTTCGGGGATATCGCTGAATATCGCGTTCATCTCGGCCGTCGACTTCAACCATTCCTGCTTGGTGTAGCGCATTCGGTTAGGGTCGTTGAGGTTGTTGTTGGTCGAGATGCAGATGAGACGGTCATGAGCCTCGGCATCGGCCTCGTTGATAAAATGAACGTCGTTGGTCGCAATAATCTTTATATTGTGCTTGCGGGCAAGCTCTATCAAGACGGGATTGACGCGCTGCTGCACCTCGTAGACATCACGGTTGCCGCCGGGTGCATTGGTCTGATGCCGCTGAATCTCTATATAATAGTCATCGCCGAATGTCTCCTTCCACCACAGCACTTGCCGCTCGGCTTCATCAATCTGCCCGGCTTGAATCAGTCTCGGAATCTCGCCGCCGAGACATGCCGACGCGACAATAAGTCCTTCACGGTGGGATGCGAGAGCCTGCTTGTCGGTGCGGGGATGGGAATAAAACCCCTCGGTGAATCCTTGGGATACAATTTTTATCAAGTTTTTGTAACCTTTAAGATTCTTTGCAAGCACAATCAGGTGACGGCCTGTGTCACGCTTGTCGACCTGCTCGTGGAGCGACTTCTGCGCCACATACATCTCGCAGCCGAAAATCGGCTTGAAAGCCAGTTTCCTCCCAAGTTTCTCAATTTCAGCCTCGATGGCGGGCTTTTCCTCAGGCGACGCGGAGGCGAGTTTCTCGCGGGCCTCCTTGAGCTTGTCGCCATATTTGCCGCCAAGCTTTTTGAGATAGTTGAAAAGTTCCTTGATTCCAAACATGTTGCCATGATCAGTCAGGGCGATTCCGGGCATACCGTCAGCCATTGCCTTGTCGACAAGGCCGGTCACGGCCGCCTGACCGTCGAGGAGGGAGTACTGGCTGTGAACATGCAGATGTACAAATGGGTGCATATATAGTGTTGAGCGATAGTTTGCTGTATAAAAATTTAGGCGGGAACATACCGTCGGCGGGGAAAAATTCCCACCCCAAAATTACAAAATATATCCAATACGGCAAAACGTGACAGACTTTCCCCAACAAAAAATAACAGGTGTGTATTTAATTTTATTTTTGCATCAGTACCTGCCCTATTGAGGTAACAACACTTTCATATTTTTTATGACAAATAAAATGAGCAAACTGCCTATTTGTGCAATTTTCAGAATCTTCTATTTCTATTCTATGATTTATATAGTCCGATAAATTGCGTGATTTTACATACAGCTCAAACATACGCGAAAACAATTGGCTGCGGTACTCTTGCGGAGGTATGTCATTGTGATTTCTACGGACATCGGAGTTAGCATCACAATAAAAACACAACACCACATTCTCATTGTCATTCATAAACTTTGCAAGGGTATCTGAAACAGCAAACAACACCTTATAACCGACATAACCGTCTCCCGATTTCCGTATTAACGCGACATCACAAAAAGCGAGTGTTGGCACTGTCTGTCCGCATGAAAATGAACTTACAATATCATAATCATATTATGAAAGGGCGACCATCACATGATCGCCCTTTGAATTCCTTATGTCAAAGGATAAATCCATATTACACTTCAATAGTGAACGTACACTGCTTTTTCTCAGTCAGCTTTTTAATCTGCTGCTGCTTCTTGTCTCTCAAAATATCAAAGACTTGAATCATCCTTTGAAAGGGATTTTTAATGGTGATGTTTCGAGTCATATCATTTTGCTTTTAGGTTCACTGCAAATTTACAACATTTAGAGGTTGTTTAATAACAA
>DLAR01000091.1:0-5398 GCA_002494015.1 Porphyromonadaceae bacterium UBA7042
AACCCTGCCGAGCTCAAGCTCGGCGCTTGAACAAACACAGTAGGCTGAGAGAGATTTTTACGCGGATTCATGAAAAAATCCCGGCCATGCGTTGCAAAGCCGGGACTATAAAGGATGTCCTTTTCAGTTATCAGCGGTTGACACGATAGGGAGCGGAGCCGTCACGAAGGAAATCGACTACCTGACGGGCGGCTGCGATTCCGGCGTTAATATTGGCCTCGGCAGTCTGCGCACCCATCTTTTTAGGAGTAAAGAAAACACGTCCGGGGAAACGTTCCTCAAATTCCTTGGCACGCTCGGGAGCGATGTCGGCGACATATTTGAGGTCGGGACGCTCGTCAAGCGCCTTCATCAGTCCGGGCTCGTCAATCACTTCCTTACGCGCGGTGTTTATAAGAACGCCGCCTTTGGGCATGAGCATGACGAGGTCATACCCGACCGAGTTGCGAGTCTCGGGGGTTGCCGGGATGTGGAGCGAGACATAGCGGTTGTCGCGATACAGGTCCTGAACGGAATGAACGGGCGTCACACCGGCATCTTCCATGACATTGTCGGGGCAATAAGGGTCAAGAGCCGAAACGTTCATCTCAAACCCGCGGGCGATGCGGGCGACATTGCGTCCGACCTGTCCAAAGGCATGGATACCGAGGGTTTTCCCTTTCAGCTCAGAACCGGAGGTTCCGTTATAAAGATTGCGGGCCATCATGACGGCGAGGCCGAAAACGAGCTCGGCAACAGCATTAGAGTTCTGGCCGGGAGTATTCTCGACGCATACACCGCGGGCGGTGGCGGCATCAAGGTCGACATTGTCATATCCGGCACCGGCACGCACGACCACTTTGAGCTGACGGGCGGCGTCAAGCACCTCGGCATCGACCTTGTCGGAACGGATGATGAGCGCGTCGGCATCGGCAACAGCGTCAAGCAACTGCTTGCGGTCAGTATATTTCTCAAGAAGTTCAAACGTGGCGCCTGCATTCTCGACCACTTCACGGATACCGTCGACGGCGACTGCCGCAAACGGTTTTTCAGTAGCTACAAGAACTTTCATATCAATGAGCTTTTTCAAAGTCGTTCATAGCCTGCACAAGCGCCTCGACACTCTCCATCGGGAGGGCGTTGTAGAGAGAGGCACGGAAACCGCCTACCGAGCGGTGGCCTTTGATACCAACGATGCCGCGAGTGCCGCAGAAGTCAACAAACTCTTTTTCCAGTTCCTTAAACTCGGGGGTCATCACGAAACATACGTTCATAATCGAGCGCGAGGCCGGGTCGGTAACCGTCCCTTCAAACATCTTGCTCTCGTCAATCGCCTTGTAGAGAACGGCAGCCTTGGCGATGTCATGCTTTTCAAGCTCGGCCACACCGCCCTGTTCCTTATAGTAACGCAGGGTCATGAGCGCAGAATAAATCGGGAGCACCGGGGGAGTGTTGAACATCGAGCCTTTCTTGATGTGGGTGCGGTAATCAAGCATGGTGGGGATTGCACGGTCCACCTTGCCGAGAGCGTCTTCCTTGACGATGACAAGCGTCACGCCGGCGGGAGCGAGATTTTTCTGTGCTCCGGCATAGATTATGTCATACTTGGACACATCGACGGGGCGCGAGAAAATATCGCTCGACATGTCGGCTACCAAAGGCACATTCACGTCAGGATCCTCGCGCAGCTCGGTTCCGTAGATGGTATTGTTGGTCGTGATGTGGAAATAGTCCACGTCATCCGGAACGGTGTATCCTTTGGGGTAATAGGAGAAGTTGGTGTCCTTGGAAGAAGCCGGGACAACCACGTCGCCGAAGAGGCGGGCCTCCTTGATGGCGTTTACAGCCCATGTGCCGGTTTCAAGATATGCGGCACGAGTGCGGAGAAGATTGTAGGGCACCATGCAGAACTGCATACTTGCACCGCCGCCGAGGAAAAGGACGTGATAACCGTCGGGGACATTCAGCAGTTCCTTGACAAGTTGCTGCGCCTCATCCATAACGGCCACAAATTCCTTGCCACGATGTGACACTTCAAGGATTGACAAGCCGGTATCGGCAAAGTTGATGATGGCATCGGCCGTGTTCTTGATGGTATACTGGCTCAAGATCGACGGTCCGGCATAAAAATTATGCTTCTTCATAACTCTTTATATTTAATTAATGAGTGGTTTCGATTATTCTTTAGCGCAAATATAATCATTTTTTCCATCCTAACGCCTATTAATGCAGAAAATCTTAGAATCTTGTATCGGTCAAGAGGCTTTAATGGTGTTTAATTTTGTCAAAAGGGGCAAAATCGGCAGTTATGCCGCTAAATTTTGTTATTTTTGCAGATTAAAAGCAATTATTATGGACGAAATCACTTCCAAGGGTGCGGAAAAACGCACCGTCCTCGATTATAACGACATCGTCAAGATGGCTCCGTTCCTCGAAGGGAAGCCTAATCTTGTCAACCGCATATTCCGGTGGCTTTCAATCGACAAAGTCAATTGGATACATGACCATAACTTTGACACTCCCGGCCCCGGGTTCTGCCGCGGTCTTCTGAACGACCTTGACATAAAGCTCAGGATTGACAACGAAGATATTCTTGACAATCTGCCCGAAGGGCCGTTTATCACCGTTTCCAACCATCCGTTTGGCGCACTCGACGGCATCACGCTCATCGACATCATAGGGTCACGCCGCCCCGAGTTCAAAGTAATGGTCAACATGATATTGAACTATATTGTGGCGATGCGTCCCAACTTCATCGCAGTCGACGCGCTCGCGAGCGACGATCCGGCCAAAAAAGCGGTGTCCATGAAGGGTATCAAAGAGGCCATAATGCACGTGAGACGCGGCAAGCCTATCGGATTTTTCCCGGCAGGAGCGGTGTCAAAACTCAACAGCCGCCTGCGGATTGAAGACCGCGAGTGGCAGCCGTCAATAATCCGTCTCATCCAGCAGCTCAAAGTGCCGGTAATACCGATTTTCTTCCACGGGAGCAACAGCGCGTGGTTCAACATTCTCGGCGTAATAAGCTGGCAGCTGCGCACGCTGCGACTCCCGGCCGAAGTTTTCCGCCGCAAGGGCGACACCCTGCATGTGTCGATAGGCAACCCCATTTCCGTTGACGAGCAGCTGGCCCACTGCGGTTCGGTCGAGGAATTCGGGAAATTTTTGAAGGACAAGACTTACGAGATGAGAAAATGGAAATAAACATTCAGGAACTTCCCGAGGATGTAATCAAGGCCAAGCAGCGTTTTGGAATCGTGGGAAACGCCCCCGCCCTGCTGGCGGCTGTGTCACGCGCTATACGCGTGGCCCCCATAGACCTGTCAGTCCTCATCACGGGAGAGAGCGGTACCGGCAAGGAGTTTTTCCCACAGATAATACATAATTTCTCCCACCGCAAACACTCAAAATATATCGCCGTCAACTGCGGTGCAATCCCCGAGGGGACAATTGACTCGGAACTTTTCGGCCACGAAAAGGGCGCATTCACCGGAGCCGTATCGTCGCGCAAGGGATATTTTGAAGAAGCCGACGGGGGCACAATTTTTCTTGACGAAGTCGCCGAGCTGCCGCTGACGACACAGGCCCGCCTGCTGCGAGTGCTTGAAAGCGGCGAGTTTATCAAGGTGGGGTCATCGACTGTCCAGAAATCCAACGTGCGCATCGTTGCCGCGACCAATGTCGACATGGCCGAGGCTGTCGCCGAGGGCCGTTTCCGCGAAGACCTTTACTATCGCCTGTCGACCGTCTCAATCACCGTGCCGCCGCTGCGCGAAAGAGGGAACGACATCGTGCTGCTTGCGCGGAAATTCGCCTCTGACTTTGCCGAGCGTTATTCGATGCCCGCCATCGTGCTTGACGATTCGGCGCGGATAAGGCTGCTGCATTACCGCTGGCCCGGCAACGTGCGCCAGTTGAAAAACGTCATCGAACAGGTATCGCTGTTTGACGCCGGAAACCTTGTCGATGCCGAATCGCTTGAACCCTACATCCCGGCCTCGGCGACCATCTACACCCCGTCGGTGCGCGAAGGTGACAAAATCCACTCCTACGATGCCGAGCGCGAGGTGCTTTTCGGAATGATTCTGCGGATGCAGCAGGAAATCGACTCGCTGCGCCACCGTCTTGATGCGATGTCGTCATCATCGTCGTCGGGCACACTTCTGCCCCCGCGCCGCGACACAATCTTCCATCCTACCGAGGAGGTCACCCCGGCCCACCCGCTTCCTGTCAAATTCCAGCCGTTCACATCATCACTGCCGCCCGTAAAGAGCGACAACGACTTTCATGACATGACCGAGGTGCACGACATCACCCCGGCATCATCGACAATGACTCTCGAAGATACGGAAAGGGAGACCATCCGACGGTCGCTGGAGCGCAACGGAGGTCGCAGAAAGGCAACGGCCCAAGAACTGAATATCTCGGAACGCACTCTTTATCGAAAAATAAAGGAATACGGTATCGAATAGGGTCACCTGTTTTTCAGCCGCAGAATCCGCGCACCCGTAATATTGCGGTTGCGGTGAAGGTAATCGGCAAGCGAAAGCGGGTCAATCACGACTTTGCTCTCGCGCGACGAAGCGTGCAGCAGATAGGGTACGCCCTCTTTAAAGACAATGAAACCGATGTGACTCACGTCAAGTCCGGGAACCTTGGTGGTAAACGCGACCACGTCACCGTCGCGCAGTTTTGCCACGACATCCTTTGACAGCAACTTGGATGGTTTGAGATAAGGGAAACGATGACTGCGGTAACCCACCTCGGCACTCTTAATGCGTTCAAACTCGCTGTCGTCGGCCAATGCCGGATATTCGTCACGATGGGCCGACATGTAATCGAGTGTCTTGACCTGATAGGAACAATCGGCAATCCGGTCAGTCACCTCGTCGATATTTCCTCGATGGGAATTGTCGACAATCCAGTCGCTGACATAGTGCAGACGCGACGAGTAACCGTCGATAGAGCCTTGCCGATAACGCATGTTTTCAAGATTATAAAGAAAATCACGCCATGACGACCGGCGTTCACCCACAGTGACAGCCATTGCGAGTACAGTTTCGACAAATGTGGTACAATCCATCTGGTCGACATTGACAGTCAACGCCTCGGGAGTCCCTTCAAGCGTTCCGGCGACATAGGGGGTCCCGATAAACTCCCGGGCAATTGCCCCGACACGCTCCTGCGTGGAACGGGCGTTGATGTCCGATGCCTTGACAAGAATGCCGGTGATGCGGGTGGTGTCAGAAGCCTCGTTGTGCCATCTTACCTCGCCGGGCATTACCGCAGCTGCCGAAAGCGCCGCCAAGCCACATATTATATATAGGAGTAACCGTTTCATAGATTAAATTTTAATATTCTTCGCGAAATTACGAATTTCCCGCGAGACTGCCTAATCTAAGAGGGCGTTTCATAACAA
>DLAR01000091.1:5697-14764 GCA_002494015.1 Porphyromonadaceae bacterium UBA7042
ACATTTGTTATGAAACGCCCTCTAAATGTTTTCCATTAGAGAACAATTGTTGGATACTATTGTCTCAACACAGGTTGGCTTCATATCGGCAGCAGGATTGGTTAATATCGTCTGCAATTTACAACTTTTACAACCAATTGCAAAATTTTATAAAAACAAATGCTCAATCCCACACAAATAAATCACAAATTTCGTAACTTAGCAGTCGATTCGTTTAAATTATGAAAAAAATCATACTTACAGCGGCTGCGACCGCGCTATTGGCAGGCTGTGGCGCAAAACATGACGGCGGTGACGCGATTTATTCGTGTGACGCGTTTACTGTTTACGCCGATTCGGTCGTTCAAGGCCCGTTTGTGGCCCGGGCAGTGTCACCGACTGAAATCACCACCAATTACCGCAGTCCTGAAACAGCAGGTTCATCCCCCGTGGTCAAATTCAGATTCTCGCTGAACTCCCGCGACAACGAGCTGCCGCAAGGCAAAAGCCACACCGCGCTGATTGGTCCGGCTGCACCCAATGACACGACGGTCTACACATTCGGCCAGCTCATCGACGAATATGCCGCCGAGGCCCGCACCGACACGCTGCCGCAAAACACGCGGTGGACCGTAAGGGTCGACATGCGCCCCGTCCTTCGCGAGTTTCGCCGCAACGGGAAATATGTCACGGCGGCCGGCGACACCATCTATGCCGACGATTTCAAGGGTGTCTGGATTGCCGGAAGTGTCGAGCCGCTGACTTGGGATTTTGAAAATCTTTATGGCAAGGATGACCGCAGGCTCCATGACCGCGGCGACAGCATCTACGAGGTCACGCTGACTGTAAATCCCCCAATGCGCAATCAGCCTGACCCGACAGGATGGAAAATCGACGCGCCTGTCAAGGGGTATCCGGGATATGAATCGGGACAGATGCTTGTTGACGCGCTTTACAATATGGCTGTCAGCGACATAGCGTCCAACATCCGCCCCGACTCGACCTATCGCGCCGGAAAAGAATGGGACGGAGTGTGGACACGCGACATTTCCTATTCAATTTATCTGTCGCTTGCAGCTCTCGACCCCGCGACCTCGATGCGCTCGCTGCGGGCCAAGGTCAAGAACGGCCGGATTGTCCAAGACACCGGCACAGGCGGCTCGTGGCCGGTGTCAAGCGACCGCATCGTGTGGGCGGTCGCCGCTTGGGAAATCTATGCGGTCACCGGTGACAAAGAATGGCTGAAAGAGGCTTACGACATCATCGCCGCGACTCTGGCCGACGACATGGCGGTGGTCTACGACAGCCGATACAACCTGATGCACGGTGAACAGAGTTATCTCGACTGGCGCGAGCAGACCTATCCCCGGTGGATGGAGCCGGCCGACATATACGGCTCGATGTGCCTCGGAACCAACGTCGTATTTGCCCGCGCGTTCTCCCTGATGGGCGACATGGCCGAGGAGCTAAACCTTTATGCCGCTGATGAATACCGCAAACAGGCACGACTGATTACCGAGGCGATTAACGACAACCTGTGGATTCCACAGCGCGGATACTACGGCGAATACCTTTATGGCGGCACCTACCCCATTCTTTCCAACACCACCGACAATCTGGGACAGGCCCTGAGCATTATTTTCAATGTGGCTACTCCCGAAATGGCCTCCTCGGTCATCTCGCGCACCCCGGTCGTGACGTTCGGAACTCCGTCGGTCTATCCGCAGATGGCCGATATAAAACCATACCACAATGACGCAGTGTGGCCGTTTGTTCAGGCATTCTGGAATCTCGCGGCGGCACAGGTGAGAAACGACGAGGCCCTGCTCGCCGGACTCGGCGCGATGTGGCGTGCAGCCGCGATGTGGGGCACTGACAAAGAGTTGTTTGTGGCTTCGACCGGCGACTATCGCGGAACTGCAATCAACAGCGACTCTCAGTTGTGGAGTTGCGCCGGGAGCGCAGCCATGATTCTGCGCGTCCTATGCGGCATGAATTTCACCCCCGCAGGAATTGAATTCCACCCGGTGATTCCCGCCGCCCTCGACGACGACAAAAAGATTTCCGGGTTCCGGTATCGCGACGCAGTAATCGACATAACCGTGCATGGCACCGGCGACAAGATTGCCGGTTTTGCGATTGACGGCACCGACGCCTCTCAGTACTCATTCCCTTCCGATATGAAGGGACATCACGCGGTCGAAATCACCATGGCAAATAATGGATTTGGCGAACAGGCATTTAATCTGACCGACCAGCAATGGTCTCCTGCCACGCCCATTGTCAACTGGAGCGATGACGGATTAAAAGCCGACATCTCCAACCACATTCCGGGTATGAGCTACATGGTCTACCTCAACGGCATGTTCCTTGACGAAATCCAGTCCGACGAGTATTCACTCCCGGCTCCCGACAAATTTACGACTATCGACATCGTCCCGGTGCGTGGCCAAGAGTTTTCAGGATTCACCATGCGCCCCCACCAAGTAATCCCCGCAGGCGCCATGACGATAATTCAGGCAACGTCGGCGGCAAAGGGCGGCACAACATTCATTAAGGACAAAATAAAAGCCGAGCGTTTTGTCGAGCTTACAACCCGCCGCAACACCTCTCTGAAAATGAAAGTTGAAGTCGAGACCGACGGCGAATATTTCGTCGATGTGCGATATGCCAACGGTTCCGGCCCCATCAACACCGACAATAAGTGTGCCATCCGCACTCTGACTGTCAACGGCACCCGTGCCGGGGCAATCGTAATGCCTCAGCGCGGATTGGGCGAATGGCTGTCGACCGGATTCTCCAACACCATTGCCGCAACCCTTCATGCCGGAATCAACGACCTTGAGATTTCATATATCACCCCCGAAAACATCAACATGAACGGCGAGGTCAACACCGCCCTCATCGAGTATGTGAGAATCATCAAGAAATAGCCATTCCCTCATGAAAGTGTAACTTTATACCAAATATTCCCTCATAAAAATGTAACTTTTCATTCAATATTCCCTCATAAAAATGCAAATTTAGCATTTAATCCAATAATTACCAATATATTACACCGCATCCTTGGATTTATAACTATTTATTCCTATCTTTGGACTCCAAACATTATAAGATATGCGCAGAAAACTATACCGTCAATTATTAGAATGGAAGGACAGAGACAGCCGCAAGCCACTGATTATATTAGGGGCGCGACAAGTCGGGAAAACTTGGTTAATGCGGGAATTTGGCAAAAACGAATATGAGAATTTCATATATGTAAACTGCGACCATAACAGTCAAGCCGAGGAACTGTTGCGCACTGACTATGACATTCCCCGTATTATCTTAGGACTGAAAGCACTCTCGGGCGAACCGATACACCCCGAAAAGACGCTCATTATATTTGATGAAATACAAGAAATCGAAGGCGGATTACACCTGCTCAAATATTTTGACGAGTCACCGGTGAAATACCACGTCATTGCTGCCGGTTCCATGCTGGGTATCACATTGAATCGCGTCCAATCCTTTCCCGTCGGGAAAGTTGACATATTTCATCTGTACCCTCTTGATTTTGAAGAGTTTCTGTTAGCCAAAGGTGAAGATTCTTTGGTGGAGGTAATGTATTCCGAAGATTGGACACTTATAAAAGCTATCTCTCTGAAATTTATCACCCTTCTACGTCAGTATTATTTTACAGGCGGAATGCCCGAAGCTGTAGGAGCATTTGTCTCACGGGAAGACCCCGCCGAAGTCCGATACATCCAGCAGAATATAATCGACTCATATCGAAGGGACATTTCAAAACATACCTCAAAAGTTGAATCAATCAGAATCGGGAATGTCTTTGACTCCATCCCGTCACAACTGGCTAAAGAAAATAAAAAATTCATTTACGGACTGATTAAATCAGGTGCACGAGCATCACAGTATGAGGTTTCCATACAATGGCTTATTGATGCCGGTATCGTACACAAAGTTTGCCGTGTGAATAAACCGGGAATGCCTCTGAAATTCTATGAAGACTTAGGCGCATACAAACTTTTTTTATTAGACATCGGCCTGTTGGGATGCCTCGCCGATGTTCCTGCGGTCAAGTTGTTAGTCAGCAGCGAAGCTCTCACCGAGTATAAAGGAGCGATGACTGAACAATATGTTGCCCAGCAACTTATTGCCGAAAATTTCAGACCGTTCTATTGGAGCAAGGAGAACAGCACCGCCGAAATAGACTTTTTAATCCAATCTGAAGACCGTGTAGTCGCGTTGGAGGTAAAAGCTGAAAAGAATGTAAAATCCAAGTCATTGTTACAGTTCGTAACCGATTATCCTGAAATCCGGGGAATCAGATTCTCTATGCTGGATTACCAAAAACAGGATTGGATGACCAATATCCCTCTATACAGCATAAACATTTTGCCATCTTACTTAAAAAAATAATCATCTAACTTACCCCTTTTACACATCATGAAACGTTTATTATTTCTAACCGCGATTCTCACTACATTTATCTGCTCTATGGCTACACCGCGCATCAACCGCATCGAACCTCCTTACTGGTGGACCGGCATGGCTCAGGACACCTTGCAACTGATGGTCTACGGGCCCGGAATCGGCAACGCTGACGTAAAATTCGACTACCCGGGAGTCAGACTGATTGATACCGTCCGCCTTGACAGTCCCAACTACCTCATCCTGTATCTCGACGTGACCCCCGAGGCCCGTCCCGGCACCATTAAACTCGACTTCAACGACGGCAAAGGGAAGTCGCGCCGCGTCGATTATGAATTGAAACAACGCGCCGAAGGGGCGGCCGACAAGGGCGGCTTTGACTCGGGCGATGTTCTCTACCTCATCATGCCCGACCGCTTTGCCAAGGCCGGCGATGCCACCGAGACCGACCGCAACAAGGGATTGCAGTATGTCGTCAAGAATGACCGTCAAGATCCCAACGCACGCCACGGCGGCGACATTGCCGGCATGAGAAAGCATCTTGACTATATCGATACCCTCGGTGTGACCGCCGTGTGGGTCAACCCGGTTCTGACCAATGACATGCCCGGCGGCGCGTATCACGGATATGCCACTACCGACTATTATTCGATTGACCCCCGTTTCGGCACCAACGAGGAGTGGAACGACTTTGTCGCCGATGCCCATTCGCGCGACATCAAGGTCGTGATGGATATGATTTTCAACCACTCGGGCAGCAACCATCCGTGGTTCAAGGACCGCCCGACCCGCGACTGGTTCAACTTCCCCGACGCGTTTGTTCAGACCAACTACCGCCTCTCGACCCTCCACGACCCCTATGTCAGCGACTATGACAAGGCGCGCACCGTCGACGGATGGTTTGTCGAGTCCATGCCCGACCTCAACCAGCGCAACCCGCATGTCATAAAATATCTCATCCAGAACTCAATCTGGTGGATTGAATCGTCGGGAATCGACGGAATCCGCATGGACACCTACCCCTATGCCGATTTCAAGGGGATGGCCTCGTGGATTGACGCTGTGGAGAAAGAATACCCCGGCTACAACATCGTGGGCGAATGCTGGTATGGCAACGAGGGCGGCGAGGCTTACTGGCAACGCGGCTCCAAGATCAACCCCGACGGAGACCCCCGGCTTCCCTCAGTCATGGACTTCGTGCTGTCAATCAAGGCCCGCGACGCTTTCTCGGGCCAGACCGACCGACTGACCGGCCTGAACGACATCTATGACCACCTCGCTCTCGACTACCTGTTTCCCGACCCGCAGAAAATCCTTACTTTCCTCGACAATCATGACACCGACCGG
Source organism: Porphyromonadaceae bacterium UBA7042 (assembly GCA_002494015.1). Taxonomy (GTDB): domain Bacteria; phylum Bacteroidota; class Bacteroidia; order Bacteroidales; family Muribaculaceae; genus Duncaniella. The sequence goes on from DLAR01000091.1 coordinate 11,458, forward strand.
TTCCTGCTCGAAGAACCCGACTCGCTCGGGTGGTGGAAACAGGCCATAGCCTTCCTGCTTACCTCGCGCGGCATTCCGCAGATCTATTACGGCACCGAGATTCTCATGAACGGCTCAAAGGAGGGCAGCGACGGATATGTGCGCCGCGACTTCCCCGGCGGATTCCCCGGCGACAAGACCGACGCGTTTACACGCGAAGGACGCACCGAGATGCAGAACGAGGCTTTTGACTTCATGAGCAAAATTCTCAACTGGCGGCGCGGCAACAAAGTGATTTCTGAAGGGTCGCTCAAACATTTCATGCCCGAAAACGGTATATATGTTTATGAGCGCCGACTGGGCGACAAGCGCGTCATCGTCATGATGAACGGCAACGACACCCCGGTGACCACCACGATGGAACGCACTCTTGAAATCCTGCCCGTCGGCACGACCATGCGCGACATGCTGACCGGCAAAGACTTTACCGTCAAGGAGGAAATGACGTTCCCTGCCCGCGCTCTGTATATTCTTGAAAACTGATGAAACGAATAGGAATCCTTTCCGATACCCATTCCTGCTGGGATGACCGCTATGCGGCCCATTTCAAGGACTGCGACGAGATATGGCACGCGGGCGACGTGGGCGACATCGGCATCATCCGCCGACTTGAGGAGGTGGTGCCGGTCGTGCGCGCCGTGCGCGGCAATATCGACCACGGCGACGTGTGCCGCCGTTGCGGTGAAATCGAGCAGTTCACCGTCGAGGGACTGAACGTGTGGATGACCCATATCGCCGGCTACCCGGGACGCTACAGTCCCGGCGTGAAACGGCTGCTTGCCGAAAACCGCGTCAACATCATGGTCGCGGGCCACAGCCACATCCTCAAAGTGATGCCCGACCCGGAACTGGGCCTGCTGCACATCAATCCCGGCGCGGCAGGCTACCACGGGTGGCAGAAACAGCGCACCCTCGTCAGGCTGACACTCGATGCCGGGACCATCGGCGACCTCGAAGTTATAGAACTGGGACGCAGAACCCAATAACCCTATCAAAGATGAAAAAAACAGCCATTTTTACCGCCCTGCTCGCCGTCGTCGCAATCATGACCGGCTGCAAGACCAATGAAAGCAACTACCGCGCAGCCTACGAGGCAGCCGTCAGCCACCACGAAGAAAACTCGGGGGTCGACTCGACCATCTATGCCCGCATCCGCAACCAAGCCCGCATGAGCGACCTTGTCGTTGACGGCGACTCGCTGCCGCTGCGCACCGAATACATCGGCTATACCGACGGCGGCGGCGCATCACGCGAGACAATCAAGCGTTACAACGTGGTTGTCGGGCAGTTCAAGCAGGTGTTCAACGCCAAGGCCATGCGCGACCGCCTCGTCGAGCATGGCTACGAGGCTGTGATAGTCAACACCCGCGAGCCGCTCTACTATGTCGTGGCGGCCACCTGCGCCGATCCGCAAGAGGCTGCCTCGGTAATGAAACGAGTGAAGGGCGACAAATCCCTCGTCTTGAAATCACCCCTCCCCTTCATCCTGCAACCCGCCCATCTCGCACGATAGCCGCAACCGCGCTCCGCAACCGGGCCGCCTCGACAGCCGTCAGAGTGCCCTTGAATTTGTCGGGCGCGACAATAATCTTTTTCATACCGGCAAAATTACACAAAAACCGCCAAACTCATTAAAATGAGATGGTTGAAAGTGCTAAAAAACATCAATGACAGCTAAAAAGTATTGACAAGATTTGCGTATGACGAAAAAAATTGCTTACTTTGCAGCCATGTTTGGTGGCTCATTGCTTGAAAGTGACTAAAAATGATGCATTTAGTCACGATATGAGATGTGTGATGCCGGCCACAAAACCGCAACAATAAATAAAATTCAAGAGATAAAAACCAACAGCCATGTCAAAAGTTTGTCAAATCACAGGCAAGAAAGCGATGGTGGGCAACAATGTGTCGCACTCTAAGCGTCGCACTAAACGTAAGTTCAACGTCAACCTCTTTACCAAGAAATTTTTCTGGGTTGAGGAACAGGCTTGGATTGTCCTGACCATCTCAGCCGCCGGTCTCCGCACCATCAACAAGAAAGGTCTCGACGCAGCTATCAAGGATGCTGCTCAGAAGGGTTATTTAACTGAAATCAAATATTTAGATATTCTTTAAAGAAGATGGCAAAGAAAGCTAAAGGTAATCGCGTTCAGGTCATCCTCGAATGCACCGAACACAAGGCAAGCGGTATGCCCGGAACATCGCGTTATATCACTACCAAAAACCGCAAGAATACAACCGAGCGTCTGGAGTTGAAGAAATACAACCCCATCCTCAAGAAAGTTACTGTTCACAAAGAAATTAAATAAACTTGACTCATGGCAAAGAAAACCGTTGCATCTCTGCAAAAAGGCGAAGGCCGTACCTACAGCAAGGTCATCAAGGTGGTTAAATCACCCAAAACCGGCGCCTACACTTTTCAGGAACAAATGGTTCCCAACGATGCCGTTAAGGACATCCTGAAATAATATACCCCTCCTTACACAAAATAACGCGGGGTCGCATGTCAATCCACATGCGGCCCCGCGTTTTAATTTGCGCCCGCCCAATCCCCAATCCATGCAATTCAGCGCAAAAAACGCCTTTGAGCATTCGAGGGGGTGTTGCAAACCTTGAGTAAGGTTAAGAGGGCGTTTCATAACACCCTCTTAATCCGTAAGGATTATTCTTTGAATAGCCGTGGGTTGCGAAACCGCAACCCACGGAAACATATCAGCTGATAAATAAAATCTGCAAAGATTTTTCAATCACCCGCATCAAGATAAATCTTTACAGATTTTAGGTGTAATCCGTTAACCTACCGTAGGTTGCACAAGGCAACCTACGGCTATTCAAGGAAGCAATCTTGTCAGATTGCCAATGCTCAAAGACCATGCGTTTTACCTATAAATAAGATGTCAACATTGCGGCTCTAACGCGATGCCAACATTGCGGCTCTAACGCGATGCTGCCTGCGCCAAATCTCATATTCACATCTGATTATGCTATGAATTGTGAATTGTGCATTGAACAAAGCGACATTATCGCATTACACCTCCTCTTTTCATGTAGTATCTTTGCAAAAAAAATACTACACACAATGAAGAAAATCCAAGAAAAACCCCGACTAATGGTCTCAGACCGCGCCTACTGCGCCATCATGACTGACTGCATCAAGACCCTCATGGCCAAGGGTGTCCTCCCCCATGTCTTTGAAGTAACCGTATATGTGATTCAGAGATACCTCGAATCGCAGATGGCGCCGCTTAACGGCGACATGTTTGTCATG
>DLAR01000093.1 GCA_002494015.1 Porphyromonadaceae bacterium UBA7042
TTAGGTTAAATGAAAGAGCCGTGATCCACGGCAGCGGCAAAAGCTGTCGTGGGGCTATTTTTTCCTGACATGCAGCTGGATGCAGATGGCCGCCACCGACTAAGAGGTCGTACATTTGTACGGTTAAATGTTATGGTTTAATTACTATATTTGTGAAATCAAACTGATTATTGTATGCTTAAATTCATTGTTACCTGTATATGCGTTTTGCCCTTTATCATGGGGTTTATTGGCATTGTAGGATTATTCATTGATTATTTTTCGGATGACGATTAAATGCTTATTTCGTCACCTAATCTGCGGACTACTTCTTCAAATCGTTTCTGCCTTTCCTCAGATGCGCCAATACACAAAGATAACGATTTGACGCGACAGTTAAAAGGCTGTTTGTTTGCTTGTTTACCCCTGTGTCCTGCTTTTGGTTTCGTTTGGTTGCGGATGTTTCGCATGAAACTTTAACCTGCGCGATAGGGAAATAGTATCGTTTTTTGCCATTTTTTTACTTAAAAAGTTTGTTTTCTTTTCTTATTTCTTATATTTGCGATATAAATATTATTGTTATGGCTCTGCTCGGTCACATATTAGGCATAATCATCGTAATTTATAGCATCCTTGTGGTTGTCGCGATGTTTCGTTACGCCCGGAAATTCGACCCGAGCGAGTCGCTGTTTGAAACAGAGATTACGTTCACAGACAAGAAGAAAAGCGAATCGGAAAAAGAAACCAAGACGGATGACGATTAAACCGTCTTCACCATTTCCTCGAAACGTTTCTGCCTTTCCTCGGCGGTGAGCTGCGGGGCGTTGTTTCGCGGATTGACATCTTTATCCCACGGCAGCGGCAAAAGCTGTCGTGGGGTTATTTTTTTCCTGACATGCGGCTGGATGTTGATGGCCGCCACCGATTGAGTTTTTTGTATGCACGGATAAGGTTTAAAACGTACTCTAAGGAGCAAAGCGCAAACTCAACGGGGTCGCCTCAGACTGTATAAATACAGGTTAAGGCGACCCCGACAATATTGTGAGTGTTTCTTTTACACGTTGAACAGGAAATGCATGATGTCGCCGTCCTGAGCAACATAGTTTTTCCCTTCGATTGCCATCTTGCCGGCATCACGCACCGCGCTCTCGCTTCCAAGCGTCACATAGTCGTCATACTTGATAACCTCGGCACGGATAAAGCCCTTTTCAAAATCGGTGTGGATAATCCCGGCACACTGCGGTGCCTTGCTGCCACGGATAAAAGTCCATGCGCGCACCTCATCGGGGCCGGCGGTAAAGAATGTCTGAAGGTTCAACAACGCGTATGCCGCACGGATAAGCCGTGAAACTCCCGATTCTTCAAGGCCGATTTCATTCAGGAACTCCTGACGTTCTTCCCAAGTGTCAAGCTCGGCAATCTCGCTCTCGGTCTGCGCAGCCACAATCATCAGCTCTGCATTTTCACCTTGGATAGATTCTCTCACTGCCTCGACATAGGCATTCCCACTGACGGCCGAGGCATCATCGACATTGCACACATATAATACCGGCTTGGATGTCAGAAGGAATAGTTCGCGTGCAAATTTTTCCTCATCGGGGGTGTCGAGAGTCACTGACCGAGCGGGTTTCCCTTCTATCAACGCATCATGAAATTTTTTAAGAACCTCATATTGCATCTTGGCAACCTTGTCACCTCCGGTCTGGGCCTGTTTCTGCGTGCGCGCCATGCGGTTTTCTACAGTTTCAAGGTCTTTTAACTGAAGTTCATAGTCAATTATTTCCTTATCGCGCACAGGATCCACCGTGCCATCGACATGCGTGATGTTGTCATCGTCAAAACAACGAAGGACATGAAGGATGGCATCGGTCTCGCGGATATTGGCCAAAAACTTGTTACCGAGTCCCTCGCCTTTGCTCGCACCTTTGACCAAACCGGCAATATCGACGATTTCAACCGTAGCGGGAACGACACTGCGCGGTTCACACATCTCGACGAGCTTGTTTAACCGCTCGTCGGGCACGGTGATTACACCTACATTGGGTTCGATTGTACAGAATGGAAAGTTGGCCGACTGAGCCTTCGCGTTTGACAAGCAATTGAAAAGAGTCGACTTGCCCACATTGGGCAGTCCGACAATACCGCACTGTAATGCCATCTAAAATTATGATTGTAGATTATTAAGTTCTGAAATTTTAATGCAAAGGTACGGTTTTTAATGCAATAAAACAAAACTAATGCATTTTGCACCGCACAAACTCCAATTAATGTTAAACAATCCCGACCTGTCTTATTTCTACTACAAATTTGTCGTATCTTTGCAAGGATTATACCCTCCCCACTTTCTCCACTTCACACCCCGGTCAGACTCAGTGCTGACGATTTATATTAATTTATCTAAACCAATTATAAATTACAGTATGCAAAAATTTCTACTCACCACACTCTGTCTTTCAGCAGCATTGACAATAGGGGCGACGGCACCTGTGTTCAACAAAGCTATCAAGCCGATACAGGCACAGAAAGCCGGTGTATCCCTCTTTGAAAGTTTTGAAAACGCCGAGCTGCCCGATTTCTCCTCGGTAGAATCCCAGACATGGCTCCCCGAAAACTGGACAAGAGAATCGAAAACCCAGCCGGAACCCTCCACAATATACAAATGGTTCCGTTACGCACAAGCCTCTACCTATTATCCGGCACCATCTGACGGCAGCAATTTCATGATGTTGCTCCCGATTGGAAAAACAGAGCAGGACGAATGGCTCATTTCCCCTTCAGTAAAAATCCAAGAAGGAGACATCCTGTCATTCCACGCACTGCTTTCACCACTCTATTTCTTCAAGACAGGACGCGAATATCAGGATGAAAACAATGGCTACGAGTGGATTGAACAGGTTATCCGCCAGCGTTTCCGCGTTATGGTCAAGGAAGGTGACAACGACTGGATTGTTCTCCATGACTTTGCCGAAGCCCTCATGGGTAAAACCGTAAAAGAAATTACCGAACTTGAGGAAGAAATGTCGGCTGCCTTAAAAGAGTACTCATTCCCTCTTGACGATTATGCCGGCAAAGAAATCCGCATCGGTTTCCAGTACCTCGGGTCAGAAGGAAACTCCATGTTCCTTGACGAGGTGCGCATTGGACTGCCCGAAATGACCGCCTCCTATATCCCCAACTTCTGCACCCAGTACTATGGCACAGTCCGCAACGCGCTCCCGCAAGCCGCTCCCGAGCCGATTGCCCTCATGCCTCCCTTCGCCCCGCTGTACTGGATGAACCTCTCTGACTATGTCGAGGACGCATCCAATACTTGGACCTATGCCAACCCCGAAGGTGAAGATACCTTGACCACTGACGAATACGATCTGATGGATGTCTACTACTCGCCTCGTTATAACGAGGAAGGAATTTTTGTCTCCCGCGAAAACTGGTATAACAACCCCACGTTGACCGCAGTGGCTCCCGGATATGCCGAGACCTCGTTCACCGCTCCCGGAAAATTTCAAGTCGGCGGCCGTGGCGAGACACAAGTGAGCGGCGAAACCATGCAATTCGGCTTGATGCCACTTAGCCCCGCTCAATACGGTCTGAATTTCGCATCTCTTTTAAGAGAAGATGCTCTCGGTACTTTCCCGATTTTCGGATACGGGGCCGGAACTGATAAGTTCTGGACTGATTATACCTATGGCGGTCAGGAAGAAGAAGGAGAATACGCTCATCTTACCGCGATTATGAACTTCCTGTATCCAGCAGCCGCTCCCCTTGTTGTCTCCGGCGGATGGGTCAATGCATACGGTCAGGTAAGTCCCGATGCTGAATTCACCTATGAAATCTACCCCATGATTGAATTGGATGGCGGTTATGCCCCGGCTGACAAGCCTTTGGCTTCCGCTACATGCAAGGGTGAGGATTTCTTGATATATGACGAAGGTATACTTTCCTATTTTACCATCCCGTTCACATTCTCAACCCCTGTCCTGATTGACGAAACTTATCCCTCCTACATCGTAAAACTGTCAGGTTTCCGTTCGCCCGAGGTTACATATTTTGCCCCCATGCAGACATGGGAACCGGCAATGCTCGGCTTAGGATATCTTGAAAAAGAAATCAGCTTCAACGGAGGTGTCGGCACATCACTCTCGTCAATATCGAATATCGCCAATGAACATGGCGACATGATGGGTGCCTTCGCCTTGAACCTCGACGGATGTTATCCTTGGTTGAAAAGCGCCACCGAAGAAATCGACCTTGGTGCCGGCACAACAGCCGACATCAATCTGGAGAGCTACTATGACGCCGAACAGCTCACTGTTGAATGCTCGTCATGGATTAACGCAACAGTAAGCGGCAAAGGCAACAAATGCAAGCTCAGCGTGAGCGCAGCCGAGTATGACAGCGACATCCGTGCCGGATTCGTCAAAGTATCCGCTCCGGGCGTAAGCAAGGAATTCACTGTCGTGCAGAAAAAATCAGGTATCGAAGACATCATAACTGACAACGGTAACGCCACCGTAGTTGCCGTCTATACCCTCTCCGGCGCGCAGGTTTCAACCGACAACCTTGCCCCCGGCATCTACATCGCCCGTTACAGCGACGGCTCAGCCCGCAAGCTGTATGTGAAATAACAACCTTACCGGGTAAATAACAAGAGACAAAGAGAAGGGTTGCCTTCTCTCTGTCTCTTGTTTTTATAAGCAGGCCAACGCCCTCTTACATTACTCAGGATAGATCATGCATCGTGTCATGCCGCCGTCAACAGGGATATTGACACCGTTGACAAAGTCATTGTCAGGATGACACAGAAAACGGCAAAGCCGGGCGACATCTCCGGGACGCCCAACGCGCCGCGACGGATGACACGCGTGGTCCACAGAACGCAACGAATCATAATCTTTGACTTCAATCCATCCGGGCGAAATGGCGTTGACGGTTATATGCAGCGGAGCAAGCGACATCATCAGGGAGTGGGTCAGCGACGCGACAGCGCCTTTCGTTGCCGAGTAAGCCTCAGTACCGGCCTCGCTCATCATGCAGCGGGTCGAGCAGATGTTGACAATCCGTCCACCAAAGGGATTGGGCGCCGACATCGACTGACGGTGACGCACAAGGAAACGGGCTGTCAGCATGACGGGGCGCAGATTAGTGTCAATCACGCGCTGCCACGCATCGATTTCAAGCAATGGCAGCGGCTTGAAATCCCCTATCCCGACATTGTTAACGATAACGTCAATATCGTCCCATGCCACGGCGACATCGGCAAGGCTGCGTTCCAAGGCTGCACTGTCAGTGACATCAAGAGGGTAGAATCTCGCGCCACAATCCTGCGCGAGGGCAGTCCCGGCCTTGGAATTTATGTCACAAAAAGCCACTCGGCAGTCAATCTCGCGGAACGACTTCACAATCTCACGCCCGATTCCACAGGCGCCTCCGGTAACATACACCCTCAGCCGGGGATATTTCACTATCAGTTCTCCTTCACGCCGCTGCGGTGCAGGGCGCGGTGAACGGCGGACGAGCTTCCCGGAGCGGTATTCTTCCATTTTGTTTTCAAGATAATTATCAGCCATATCAAGATAAAATTTTTCCGCAAAATTACCTTTTTTCACCGTAATTACAGAAAATCTGAAGAATAAACAGTATCTTTGTAGAAATAAATTGACACTATATGAGAATCCTATCTCGCCTGATAATATCTTTGACGGCCATGATGTGTGCCGTCACGATGGCAGCACAGATTTCGACCGACGAAGTCAATGCCGCGGTCTCGGCGGCCCGTGAGGCTCCCAAAAACCAAGGTCTCAACCTCGCTGCCGGGAATGCCTTGAAAAAAGCGGGGCGTTATCGCGAGGCCATCCCTTTCTATCTCAAGGGAAACCATACCGCCAATCTCGGTCTCGCCGAGGTATATTTCAACCTGTATGACTATGACCGCGCACAGGAATATCTCGACAAATATCTTGCCAAGCGGTCCAAAGCCGAGGCTGCCGCCGACAACAGTTACATCCCAACGGGCGCTAACGAGCCTATGGACTGGACCGACTATCTTGCCGGGCGCATCCTGCTGGGCCGGTCAATGCTTGACCGCGTGGAAAAAGTCAAAATTATCGACAGTATCAACGTCCCTTACAACGACTTTTACCGTTTCATCAAGCTCGCGGGCCCCGTGGGAAGCATACAGTCTGGAGAACTGATTGAAAAAATCATTAAAGAACAATGGCTCGCCGACAATGGTATAGACCTATTCAGCGATGCCGCCTACGTCAGCGAGAGCGGTGACGATGTGATATGGGTCGGATCCGATGCCGACGGGGAGAAGTCGACCATGTTTGAATCGGTGAAACTCGTCGACGGAAACTGGGACAAACCGGTCCAACTCTTTGATTACTCATCAATTTTTGGAGAAAGTTCCGGCTCATGGATTGATTTCCCATTTCTCATGAGCGACGGTGTGACCCTTTATTTCGCAGCTGACGGCGACAACTCCCTCGGCGGTCTCGACATTTTCATCTCCCGGCGCGACGAGGACGGTTTCCTTCAGCCGTCCAACATCGGGATGCCCTACAACTCCCCTGCCAATGACTACCTCTATGCCATTGACGAGGTGACCGGAACGGGATGGTGGGTCACTGACCGAAACGGCCTGCCCGACTCGGTAACCATCTACACCTTCATCCCCCAAGACCTGCGCATCAACTATCCGGTCGATACCGAAAATCTTGTCGACTTTGCCCGCGTGTCATCGATAAAAGACACTTGGGAGCCTGACGACGATTTCAGCGACATCTGCAGCCGCATAGCCGCGATAGGGGAAAACAAACGCAATATAGGAAAGGACGAATTTGAATTTGCAATGCCCGGCGGCAAGATTTATACATCGCTTGACGACTTTGCCCGGCGGCAAGGGCGCGAAGCTATGGAACGCTATCTTGATGCGCGGAAAAAATATAACGGCAACCGTACTCGCCTCGCAGACCTTCGTCAGTCCTACCGTGACGGCGACACAGCCGTTGCATCTGAGATAAAATCGCTTGAGTCACAGCTTGAAAGCGACCGCCGGGAACTGCGCCGACTGTCCAACGAGGTAGTCAAAATGGAGCAATAACCCGATGCCTTACCGACTAATCGACTAATCAACTACTCACAACCATAAATCACACCAAAGATGGAACTTACACTGATTCTTATCCTTGTGGGCATTGTGATAATGCTATGCATTTTCTTCTATTATGTGCCCTTCTTTCTGTGGATTTCGGCCCGTGTCAGCGGTGTCAGAATATCACTGATGCAACTGTTCCTGATGCGCATACGCCAAGTTCCGGCCTCGGTTATCGTGCGCGCCCTCATCGAGGCTCACAAGGCCGGTCTTAACGACGTGACACGCGACGAACTCGAAGCCCACTACCTCGCCGGAGGCAACGTCGAGAAAGTGGTCCACGCGCTCGTCTCGGCATCAAAGGCCAATATCGACCTCGGGTTCAAGATGGCAACCGCCATCGACCTCGCCGGGCGCGACGTGTTCCAAGCAGTGCAGATGTCGGTCAACCCCAAGGTAATCGAAACACCCCATGTCACAGCCGTGGCCAAGGACGGCATACAGCTTATTGCCATCGCCCGAGTTACCGTGCGCGCCAATATCCGCCAGCTTGTCGGTGGTGCAGGTGAAGACACCGTGCTTGCCCGTGTCGGCGAGGGCATTGTCTCGTCAATCGGTTCAAGCGCAAGCCACAAAGAGGTTCTCGAAAACCCCGACAACATATCCAAACTCGTGCTCCGCAAAGGACTCGATGCAGGAACAGCATTTGAGATTCTGTCAATCGACATCGCCGACATTGACATAGGCAAGAATATCGGCGCCGCACTCCAGATTGACCAAGCACAGGCCGATAAAAACATCGCCCAAGCCAAGGCAGAGGAACGCCGCGCTATGGCAATCGCCCTTGAACAGGAGATGAAGGCCAAGGCACAGGAGGCCCGCGCAAAGGTCATCGAGGCAGAAGCCGAGCTCCCGCGCGCTATGGCTCAGGCATTCCTCAGCGGAAACCTCGGAATAATGGACTATTACCGCATGAAGAACATGGAGGCCGACACCACCATGCGCAACAATATCGCCAATCCCCCTATTGCCAACAAATAATAACCTAATTTAACAAAACACATAAGCAAATAAGTTGATATTATTTGCTTATGTGTTTTGTATTTGACTCCCGACCGAAATGCTTCGTCAGATTATAACGTCTACACGAAAATACAATTTCCACTCCCACACTCAGTTCTGCGACGGCCGCGCGACAATAGCCGAAATGGCCGAGGCTGTGGCCAACGCCGGATTCACTCACTGGGGATTCACCCCCCACTCCACAGTCCCGATGCCCACATCGTGCAACATGCTTGCCGAAAACGTCCCGGCCTATCTTGCCGAAGTTGACCGCGTCAAGAAACTCTATCACGGCCGCGTCAACTTCTACGCCTCGATGGAAATCGACTACCTCGGCGACAAATGGGGCGCGACCAATCCCTATTTCGGCTCACTCCCCCTTGACTACCGTCTAAGTTCGGTGCATTTCGTTCCGTCGCTTGTCTCAGGCGAGGAGATTGACATCGACGGTCGTCCCGAGGCTTTCTTTGTCAAGATGAAAGAGCATTTCGACAACGACATCCGCTATGTCGTCGACAAGTTCTACGAGCGCTCGAAAGAGATGCTGCAAGCAGGAGGATTTGACATCCTCGGCCACTTTGACAAAATCGGATTCAACGCCTCGCAATATCAGCCGGGGATAGAGGATGAACCGTGGTATCACCGCCACATCGACGAGATGACTGACCTCATCCTGTCATCGGGCGTGATTACCGAAATCAACACAAAAGCTCTCAATCAGAACAACCGCCTCTTTCCATCGCCCCGATTCTGGCAACGGCTCATCGATGCCCGCGTCCCGCTGATGGTTAACAGCGACGCCCATTATCCCGACCGCATCAATGCCGGGCGTGACGAAGCATTCTCCCTCCTTGAAAAACACGGATATAGAATTCCACAACCATGAACTGCGAGGAAATCTACCGATTCTGCATGTCTCTGCCCGAAGTAGTCGAGACTTTCCCATTTGACAACGTGAACCTCGTCTTCAAGGTGCGCGACAAGATGTTTGCCCTGCTCCCGCTTGACAACCCTGAGTGGATAAGCATGAAATGCGACCCGGAACTGGCAGTTTCACTGCGCGAGGAACACGACGGAATCCGACCCGCATTCCATTTTAACAAGAAATACTGGAACATGGTGCGGCTGAACGGCGAGATTCCTCCCGCACTGCTGCAACGCCTCATCAGGCATTCCTACAACTGTGTCCTTGCCAAAATGACGCGGCCGCAACGTGCCGGGTTGCAGCTGCTGGACGAATGAGAAAACGGTCACGCAAACGCCGTATCGTTCTTTAAGCGGTCGCGCAAAGCATCGGCGTGTCGCCGGGCATCCTTGGTGACAAGGTAAGCGTCGATAGCGTCAGCATGGCTGCGACGGTGCAGGTCAGTCCCGAGAAAATCCACATATCCTTTTTCAATCAGCATCTCGGCAACCTTTTTCTCATGCTTGCCGTAATATCCCGCAAGACTCAGCACGTTAACCTGAAACAACGTTCCCGCGTGATGCAACACGTCATAACGTTCAGGATTCTCGTGGCTGTAATACATGTAGCGCTCAGGATGGGCAAGAATCGGGAAGAACCCTTTTATCCTGAGGTCAAACAGCAATTTATCAAGCTGCCACGGCTCCTGTACAAATGAATTTTCGACAAGGATATAATTATTTGGGAACGGAAGAATCTGTCCTTCGTCAAGCAGTGTTTTAAAAAAGCTGTCGAGACGGTTTTCACTCGAACGGCTCAATTCAATATTTATCCCGCGCCGCTTTACCGCCTCCTGAAGTTCTTCAAAAGCAGGGTCGAGAATGTCGGGCGTATTTTCAAAAGAAGCCTCAGTGACATGCGGAGTGGCAATAATACGGGTTATGCCCCACTGCATCATTCGCTCCACCAAGTCGGCAGAAGTCTCGGCATCGGGCGAACCGTCATCCACACCGGGAACGATGTGGCAGTGCATATCGGTGACAAAGGGGAGTTTTATCGGATCCTTTTTACGGCTGAAAAAATTAAACATAATCGATTACCTTATTGAAAATACATGCTTTGGCATGACAAAGTTACGCCATTTACCGCGTTTTGACAAATATCAGAACCTAAAATTGACAAAAAGCTAAGGTATGTATCGCTCGACAGCCTACCCCCGCGATATTCGATAAAGATGCCGCCCGAAGGGACGGGCAATTCAGCCATCCATGAAGAATAATCACGGGCATTTGTAGCGGATATCGAGAGCGTTAATGTAAACAACACAATTGGCATCTTAATTTTAAGAATTGATAATTATCTCATTTTGACGACATTAAAGCAAAAAAGTTATTATAAAAATAAGTTAAAATTATTATGAAAGCAAAGCTACGCCTTTAGGTTCAGAATTGGTGACAGGTTCTGCCCAATAAATAAAAAATTTGCGTCACACTGACACATTTTTACCATTATTGCCCTCTTGTGAAACAAATGTTCCGTATCCGATTAATAAGTTTTGACTTTTTTTGAGGTTTTTGTTAATTATTTAGGTGCTGATATTTTGTTATCTCATTGAAACACGTTAAATTTGCCTTGATACTGACAGAACTTAACCCGGAGGGGGAAATAGACTACCCTCCACATCTATCGATATATATGGAAAATGAAGAATTATTGAAAGAAGTCACCGCCAAGGCTCAGGCGTGGCTCGGTGAAGGTTACGACGCAGAGACACGCGCCGAAGTACAGCGAATGCTCGACAACCCTGACAAAACCGAACTGATCGAGTCGTTCTACAAAGACCTTGAATTTGGCACAGGCGGTCTGCGCGGCATCATGGGCGCAGGCTCCAACCGCATGAATATCTACACCGTCGGAGCAGCCACTCAGGGCCTCGCCAACTACCTCAAGGAAGCTTTCAGCGGCCTTGACGAAATCAAGGTGGCCGTGGGACACGACGTGCGCAACAACAGCCGCAAATTTGCCGAAATCGTTGCCGACATCTTCTCGGCCAACGGCATCAAAGTATATCTTTTTGACAACTTCCGCCCCACTCCCGAGCTGTCGTTTGCCATCCGCTACTTCGGCTGTCAGAGCGGTGTCAACATCACAGCCTCCCACAATCCCAAGATCTACAACGGATACAAAGCCTACTGGGAAGACGGCGCGCAGATTATCGCACCCCACGACACCAACATCATCGACAATGTGAACCGCATCAAGTCAGTGAGCGAAATCAAGTTCCAAGGTGACAAGAGCAAGATTCAGATTGTAGGTCCCGAAGTGGATGCCGCATTCCTCGGCGAAATCAAAAAGCTGTCACTCAGCCCCGATGTTATCGAGCGTCACAAAGACCTCAAGATTGTCTATACTCCTATCCACGGAACCGGCGTGAAACTCATCCCCGATTCACTGCGCAACTACGGTTTCAACAACATCATCAACGTCCCCGAGCAGGATGTCCCCAGCGGAGACTTCCCCACCGTCGAGTCGCCCAACCCCGAGGTTCCCTCGGCTATGGCAATGGCTATCGCCAAGGCCAAGGAGGTAAATGCCGACATCGTTATGGCATCGGATCCCGACGCTGACCGCATCGGCTGTGTAATCCGCGACAACACCGGCGAGTATGTACTGCTCAACGGCAACCAGATTGTGATGATACTCCTCAACTACATCATCACCCGCAACAAGGAACTCGGCAAGCTCGACGGCAACGAATATATCGTCAAGACAATCGTTACCACCGAGACCATCAAGTCGATTGCCGACGCTATGGGTGTCAAGATGTTTGACTGCTTTACCGGGTTCAAGTGGATTGCAGCCGTCATCCGTGACAACGAAGGCGCAATGCGCTACATCGGCGGCGGCGAGGAAAGCTACGGATTCTTGGCCGAGACATTTGCCCGCGACAAGGATGCCGTTTCGGCAATCTCGCTGATGGCCGAAGCTTGCGCTTGGGCCAAAGACAAAGGCATGGACTTCCAAGCCATGCTCGCCGACATCTATCTGAAATACGGATTCTCCCACGAGGTCGGCATCTCGGTCGTGCGACCGGGCAAGAGCGGTGCCGAAGAAATTCAGGCTATGATGAAACAGTTCCGCGAGAATCCCCCTAAGAGCCTCGCAGGCAGCGAAGTTGTCACTGTGAAAGACTATCTGACCCTCAAGGCCACCGATGTCAAGACCGGCAATGTGACCGAGATGGATATGCCCGCCACATCCAACGTGCTCCAATACTTTACCGCCGACGGCTCGAAAGTATCAGTGCGTCCCTCGGGAACCGAGCCTAAAATCAAATTCTACATGGAAGTGCGCTGCCCGATGTCATCGGTCGACGATTATTCCAAGTGTGGCAAAGAAGCAGAAGCCAAGGTTGAAGCCCTGAAGAAAGACCTCGGAATCTAATCATTCTCAGAATGCAATATAAAAAATCCCGGATGACGTTAATCGGTCATCCGGGATTTTTACTTCAATGGACTGATTTCAGCGGCCATGCCGTCAAATCGACTGTCTCGGCCGCCCCGGCTGTAGCCAATATACTTTCCGTTATGTTTCACCAGTCCGCACGGGTCGCATATCCACCGATGGCGGCCGTGAAATGATATTGCGGGCGGTAAGACTCATTATAAAGCGTCGTGTCGGGGGGTGTCACGGCCATCGCCGCGAGCGACAATGGGAGAGACAGCAGTAAAACCATCAATTTATTCATCTTTTTCTTTTTATCGGAGGGTGACGTATCGATGACACGCCACCTTCCGATAACTCCTAAAACAAGTCTATATTATATCTCACTTCAGAACGCGGGATAACCGGGATTCTGCGTATACTTGCCGAGCGAGAAATTGTACTGTGCGACGGGGATGGGGAAATATTCCTCGCCGGTGTCGAAAACCGCGTTCTGATAATAGATGCGGGTATCTTTCTCGGCGTTGAAATAGGCAGTCATGACATCCTTGGCGACACCCCACCGCACCAAGTCGAAGTAACGTTCCCCTTCGAGAGCCTTTTCAAGGCGCATCTCAGTGCGCAGTGCCTTGCGGGCATAATCCTGATTCCACCTGGCGGCGGGATAAAGGCCGATTTTGTAGTTGGCGGCATCCTGTTATAAACTTGGTTCAAATGAAGCGTATGGAACGTTTATGCTCACTAAAATATGAGATAAAACGAATAATCATGGGACGTTTCGTTTTTTGAAAATATACATTTCGTTTTAGTAAGCAGCAACATTTCGTTTTGAGGATTATATATTTTCTGAATTATTTTTAGATGCGGAGATTTTCCGTAGGTCGAAATAATTGTTGAGGCGAGATAAGATTCAAACATAAGCCGTTTGAACTGTGCTAACGAAAGATCCGGATAATCCTTCCTTATGACCTCCTTGCAGACAT
>DLAR01000020.1 GCA_002494015.1 Porphyromonadaceae bacterium UBA7042
TTTGTTATTAAACAACCTCTAAACATCTCGATGCAATTATCGAATTTTGCAACACCCACTTTTCCGCAACTTGCGCAACATAATCAGGGATGCGGGCGCACCGGCGGCGGCCCCATTGGGATAGGCGGCCCCATCGTCGGATTGGCACGATAGGAATCACGGCTCTTTAACGTCTCATACAATATTCCGCCGACATCCACCTCTATTTTCATGCCGTTGTCAAACTTGTAGTAGGGCGCGACAATCGGCCGCGTCTCCCATCCGCGTCTCCACGGCTGATAGACTGACCGGGCGCCCACATCCACGCCCCAGTGGTCGCTGAAATTGATGCCGAAATAGGCCCCGACGGTCGCCGTGCCGACATAGGACGCCTGTGCCGCGCCAAGAAACAGATTGCGCGAATAATATGACCCGAAGACAGTCAGGGAAAGCACGTCACTGAATGTGTATGTGACATCGCCCGAAACCGAATAGGTCGTGGCAAGACCGCCAAAGTAGCCATATTTGTCGGCCCCCGCTGCGGCATGAACCCGTAACGGCCCGAGCTCTTGCATGAAATTGAGAGCACCGCTTTCATGCCCCATCATGCCGGGCAGCGACACGCGGGAACCGGAGGCGTAAAACATACCGCCGTCCCATCGAGCGACAGGAGCTATCCCGACGGCATTCACCGTCAGCGGGTTGGCCGCAAACACAAACGGGTCATAGCGCAACACCTGCGGAGAAAGCGAGCTGATATACACAGGGTTCACCGTCCCCGGACTGAAATCGTCACCGACAACAGCGGGCAATCCCCCGCCATGCGACGGTTGTGACGGCACAGTCACGCCGCCCCCGTCGTCAAGACCGAGCGGCGTCTCTGCCACCTGACCGAAAGCCAGAGCAGGGAGACAGGTTATCAATATGGAGAGTACAGTTTTCATAAAACAACGGCAAAGATAATCAAATTCACCGGCTAAAACAAAGAGGGTGTTCAAAAACATTGATTTGCATATTTAACGAAACATTTGTAACTTTGACGATTGTTTTAATAATGTGAATCAAACATGCTGACCTACAATACCCAGTTGAAGAAACTGATACTCCCCGAGTATGGGCGCAATATACAGCAGATGGTAGACCACTGCCTCACCATCGAAGACCGAGACGAGCGCACCCGCTGCGCCCACTCAATCATCGCGACAATGGGAAACCTGTTCCCGTCATTGCGTGACACTGAGGACTATAACCACAAACTTTGGGACCACCTTGCCATTATGAGCGACTTCAAGCTTGACATCGACTACCCGTGCGAGGTGGTAAAACCTGACGAGCTTGAGACCCGCCCTGAAAAAATCCCTTATACAGGCAACCACATCCGCTACCGTCACTATGGCAAAGACCTCGAAATGATGATTACACGCGCCGCCGGGATGGAGGAAGGCGAGGAACGCAACGAACTCATTCTATTGCTTGCCAACCACATGAAGAAACTCATGCTGGCCATCAACAAGGACGGTGTCGACGATGCCAAAATATTCAAGGACTTGGCCGAATATTCCCACGGGGCGATACGCCTTGACCCGGAAACCACACACCTTCACGAGTTTCAGGTTGTTCAGGCTCCATCTTCAGGCAAAAAGAAAAAGAAAAAATGATTACCGACGACGAGATAATCCTTGCCGGAAAGTTTAACAAACCCCACGGCATTAACGGCGAAATAGCTGCGACCCTCGACCTTGACGCAGATTTGGCCCGAATCAAGTGTGTCGTCACCGATATCGACGGCATCTATGTCCCGTTCTTCATCGAGAGCGTGAGGCCCAAAAGCACTGACACAGTGCTGCTATCCATCGCCGGAATCAACAACGAGACAGCGGTCGCCACTCTTTCCAATCACCCCATTTACCTCCTCCGCGACGATGTGGACGATATTGAAGACGAAGACGAGGACGGATTTTATGCCGAAGACCTAATCGGATACACCATTGTCGACGACCGCCGTGACACAATCGGAAAGGTCGTCGACTATAACGACTCGACCGAAAACGTGCTTTTCGTTGTTAATACTAATGACGGCAATGAAATCTTCATTCCTGTCGCCGACGAGCTGATTGAGGAAATCGACACTGAGAAAAAAATCATCTACATGTCGCTGCCCGAAGGCATAACCCAATTATAGACTGAAACATGAACGAATTTGACGAAAAACAGGCAATAGCCGCGATGAACGCCTCGATAGCCGGGAGCGGGAAACAATATGACGAAGACGAGCTGCTCAATATCATCGACATGATATGGGACTGGTATGAGGACAACGGCTTGCTTGAAATCGACACCGAGGCCGATGACGAGGAGGTCAACGTTGACGCGCTTGTAAAGTATGTAAAGAAAATGCTTGCCCGTGACTCTGACGCTCAGATTGACCAAGCCGACGTCGAGGTCCTCGTCATGGCCGAGCTCAACTATGAGCAATCGCTTTAAGCAGGAATAACCGTTTTTCAAATAATTTTTTCATGAAACAGATTCTCATTACACTGGCCCTCATTGCCGCTGCCGCCATCCCCGCAGGAGCGAAAGACAAATATGTCGACCCCTACAAGGGATATGACGAGGCTGTTTTCATGGACATGGATCTGGACAGCAACCTTGAAACCCCCGCCGTGGGCAACGGCGAAAAAGCAGCCGTCAAACGCTATATGAACAGACTGGCGAAAGACTTCGCGGCCAAGAAATATATCGTTGACATGCTCCGCGACGACGAAGTCATGCTGATAACAATCCCGACCGACGAGCTTTTCCTGCCCAACGACACCTTGCTGTCCCCCTATGCGTCGGCAAGGCTAAACCCGCTGCTGGGACTGATGAAAGACCCCGAAATGTTTAAAATAGTCTACGGGGTTCATACTGACAATACCGGGACGCCGAAATACAACATGGACCTCGCCCACCGCCGCAACAGCTCCATCTATGACTGGCTGCTCGACAACATCAGCGAAGACCAGATTGTGATTCCCTACGAATTTGGCGACACCGACCCGATAGAGCCGAACACGACCCGTAAAGGAAGGGCACAGAACCGCCGCATCGAAATATATGTGATACCGGGTCCGAAACTAATAGAAACGGCCCACAAAAACCTCATCAGATAAATCATCCATTACACTGACAACAAATATAGTATAACGATAAAAAATGGCTAAAGAACTTAAAGATCTCACCAAGCGAAGTGACAATTACTCGCAATGGTACAACGAACTCGTGGTAAAGGCTGATCTGGCCGAGCAGTCGGCTGTGCGCGGCTGCATGGTTATCAAACCCTACGGTTACGCAATTTGGGAGAAGATGCAGCAGCAGCTCGACCTAATGTTTAAAGAGACCGGTGTACAGAACGCCTATTTTCCGCTCCTCATCCCCAAGTCGTTCCTATGCCGCGAAGCAGAACATGTCGAGGGTTTCGCCAAGGAGTGTGCCGTCGTTACCCACTACCGTCTTAAAAACGACCCCAACGGCAATGGCGTAATCGTTGACCCCGAAGCCCGGCTGGAAGAAGAACTCATCGTGCGTCCCACATCCGAGACCATTATCTGGGGCACATATAAGAACTGGATTCACAGCTATCGCGACCTTCCCGTGCTGTGCAACCAATGGGCCAACGTAATGCGCTGGGAAATGCGCACCCGCATGTTCCTCCGCACCGCCGAGTTCCTGTGGCAGGAAGGCCATTGCGCCCACGCTACCGCAGAGGAGTCAGAGACCCGAACCGTGCAGATGATCAACCTCTACGCGCAATTTGCCCGCGACTATATGGCAATGCCCGTAATTATCGGTGTCAAGACCGCCAACGAGCGTTTTGCAGGCGCACTCAACACCTATACCATCGAGGCCATGATGCAGGACGGCAAGGCCCTTCAGGCAGGAACGAGCCACAACCTCGGCCAAAACTTCGCCAAGGCTTTTGACGTGACATTTGTCAACAAGGAGAACAAACCCGAATATGTGTGGGCCAACTCTTGGGGTGTTTCCACCCGACTGATGGGCGCGCTCATCATGACCCATTCCGATGACAACGGCCTCGTGCTCCCGCCCCACCTCGCCCCCATCCAAGTTGTCATCATACCGATTTACAAGAACAGCGAACAGCTTGCCGAAATCTCGGCACGAGTCGCCCCCATCGTCAGCGAGCTCCGCGCGCTCGGCATCAGCGTCAAATATGACGATGCCGAGAACAAACGCCCGGGATTCAAATTTGCCGACTACGAGGTCAAGGGAGTTCCGGTGCGACTCGCCATCGGTGCCCGCGACATCGAGAACGGCACAGTCGAAGTCATGCGCCGCGACACTCTCGAAAAGCATGTCGCACCCCTCGACGGCATCGCTGAATATATCAAGGGTCTGCTCGAAGACATTCAGGCCAACATCCTTCAGAAAGCTGTCCAATATCGCGACTCGATGATCCGCACAGTCGATACATACGACGAGTTCAAGGTCGAAATCGAAAAAGGCGGTTTCATCCTCGCCCACTGGGACGGCACAACCGAAACCGAGGAGAAGGTCAAGGAAGAAACCAAGGCGACCATCCGCTGCATCCCTCTCGACGGCGACAAGACTCCCGGTGTCTGCATGGTCACCGGCAAGCCTTCGGCCCAAAGAGTGATATTCGCACGAAACTATTAAAAACATCGAGTCAGAATAGCCGCACCCGGCTATTCTGACTCAATTTACTTTACACACTGTCAGCCATGTTACCCGTAATAGCAATCGTCGTTCCATGTTACAACGAGCAAGAGGTGCTTCCCATAACCGCGCCTAAACTGCTCGAAATCCTTGACCGCATGCAAGATAAAGGAATCGCATCGGGTGAGAGTTTTATATTGTTCTGCAACGACGGCAGCCGTGACAGGACATGGGAAATAATCGAGAACCTGCATAGCGGAAATCCCCGTTTCAAGGGATTGTCACTCGCCCATAACCGAGGCCACCAGAACGTCCTCCTCGCAGGATTGATGACGGTAGCCGACATCTGCGACGCTGCAATCTCAATAGATGCCGACCTTCAGGATGACCCCGACGCGATAATCGAGATGGTCGAGAAATTCAACCACGGGAAAGAGATTGTCTACGGCGTGCGCAGCAGCCGCGAGACCGACACTTGGTTCAAACGCACGACTGCCCACGGATTCTATTCTTTCCAAAAAAAGATGGGCCTCGAAACCATCTACGACCATGCCGACTACCGGCTCATGAGCGCCCGCGCGTTAAAGATGCTTGGGCGTTACGGGGAATCAAACCTGTTTCTGCGCGGAATAATACCTCAGATAGGTCTCGACTGGGACACCGTGGGTTACAAACGCGCCGCCCGTGCAGCGGGTGAATCAAAATACCCGTTGAGCAAGATGCTCAGTTTCTCTATCGACGGCATAACGTCGTTTTCGGCCAAACCGATGAGAATAATTTTCCTTGTCGGACTGGTTTTCCTCCTTCTTGACATCGCCGTCGCCACCTACGTCTTCATATCCTACTTTTTCAACGAATTTATCGAGCCGGGATGGGCCTCGCTCATGCTCTCCATCTGGTTTCTCGGAAGCCTGATTCTGATGGGGATAGGAATAGTAGGAGAATACATCGGCAAGATATTTATAGAAGTAAAACAGCGTCCGCGCTATGAGATACGCGACTTGCTGATTGACTGACAATGATTTCGACTTATGGATAACAAGACATTCCTTTCACGCCTCGCCAAGAGGCTTAACCGCGAACCGTCGCAGGTGGCTACACTTGCCGACGGACTGAGCACGGCGTTCAAAGAATCCGGTGCCGACCTCGATTCAATAGCCATCCCCGGATTCGGCACATTCAAGGCTGAAAAAACTGACGAGCGGATTGAGACCGATGCCGAAACCGGCCGCCGCATACTCTATCCCCCGAAAATCGAGATGACTTTCCGCCCGAGCGTAGTTCTCCGTAAAAAACTTAACAACTGACACCTCGTTCTATGAATAACAAAATAACGTTTCATCAGCTTGCCGAGAACGTGTCGCGACTCACATCGGTTTCAAGCGAGAGTGCCGAAACCTTCATCAAAGGTTTTTTTGACACACTAACCGAAGCCCTTGAAAAAGGAGAAACAGTGCGCATTAAGGGACTTGGCACATTCACCCCGATAAAAAGCGAGGAAGAATGCGTCGACTTTATCCCGGACCGAGACCTTGCCGACACGGTGAACGCTCCGTTTGCCCCGTTTCAGGCCGAAGAAATCAACACGGGTGTCACTGACGAAATGCTCGACGGTTTCAACCCCGCCCCTTCCGCTGCTGAAAAAGCAATCGCATCAGCCGCTGTTACCGAGGAAATAGAGGAGGCCGAACCTGAAGCATTACCCCAAACGCCCGAAGAAGATGTAGTCGTCGAGGAGCGTACTACAGAAAAAGAAGAAGACAACGATGTCAACACGCCGGCCAAGGGAACTGAGCCACCCGCACCGACTGAAGCCACTGAAAAAGAGCCGAATAACAACGTCACTCCGACTATGTCCACGGTAGAACAGCCGGCCAGTCCTGTCGCGCCCGTCATCAAGCCGATCGAGGAAGACCCCGAGGAATTTGTGAATCAAAATCGACAGAACCCGGCCGTGAAATCTCCGACTATCGAGTATGCCGCCAACAACGCTAATGAAACTGCCGATGAAAAGGAAGACGAGTCGTCGGAAAGCCGTGGAGGATTCGGTTTCGGCTTTATTGCCGGAATTATAATAGGTTTCGCGCTCGGAGCATGTGCCGCATATTTCTATATCGACCAGATTATGCAACACAAAGGAATCGTCGGCAACTCACTTACCGAATCGGTCGAAGCTGACGACGAGGAGGCCGACCCCGAGGTTGTCGCCGCTCTCCTTAACGAGGCGATGGCACTTGACTCGGTTGCCCAAGCCGCCATTCCTGAAGAAAGTCCGGCAAAACCAGAAGGAACATCCCAAACCGAGGATGAAGCTAAAGCCGAACCTGAAAAAAAGCCGGAACAGCAGGCCGCACCGGCTCCTGCAACAAAGGCTCCAGTGACCGACACCGTCAAGCGCGGCTATCTCATAACCAATATGGCGAGCAAACATTACGGCAACAAATGCTTTTGGGTCTACATCTATAACGAAAACAGCGCCAAAATCGGCAATCCCAACCGCATAAACGCCGGTATGGTATTGACCATCCCCGACGCATCCAAGTACAATATCGATGCCAACAACCCCGAAAGTGTCAAAAAGGCCCGCGCGCTTGAGGCGGAAATTTTGAAAAAATATCCAAATTAAGCTAAATGTTTATATCGTTAAACTAAAATAGATAAAATTAACACACCTTTTTCACACTTTAATTGTTGTAATATATAATTTTGTATTGTCAAACCGCCCCCTGTAAGCGACAGCGGCCGGTTTGTCCCACCCTCACGATACATCAAAAAATAGAATATACCTGTATTTATATTTATTATGAGCGAATCGGTAAATATCAGACAACTCAACGAGCTTGTCGCCGGCAAAAGTGACTTTGTCAGCCTCGTTACCCGGGGCATGGACCGCACAATCGTGGGTCAGAAACACCTTGTAGACTCACTGCTTATCGCGCTGCTCGCCAACGGGCATGTTTTGCTCGAAGGTGTTCCCGGTCTTGCAAAGACCCTTGCCATAAAGACTTTGGCTCAGATTATCGATGCCAAGTACAGCCGCATCCAGTTCACCCCCGACCTTCTTCCCGCCGACGTTATAGGAACAATGATCTACAGCGTCCAGAAAGAGCAGTTCCAGATCAAGCGCGGCCCCATCTTTGCCAACTTCGTTCTCGCCGACGAAATCAACCGCGCCCCTGCCAAGGTGCAGAGTGCGCTGCTTGAAGCGATGCAGGAACGTCAGGTCACCATCGGCGACCACACCTTCCGCCTCGACGAGCCTTTCCTTGTAATGGCTACGCAAAACCCCATCGAGCAAGAAGGCACCTATCCCCTCCCCGAGGCTCAGGTTGACCGTTTCCTGCTGAAAGTCATCATCGGTTACCCCACCAAGGAGGAAGAAAAAATCATCGTGCGACAGAACATCAACGGCACCCGCGAACATGTGGAACCGCTGTTGCGGCCCGAAGAAATCGTCGAAGTACAAAAAATCGTCGAGCAGATTTATCTTGATGAAAAAATCGAACGCTATATTGTCGACATCGTATTTGCCACCCGTAATCCCGGCGACTACAACCTGCGCGACCTCGGCAGCATGATTGCATTCGGAGCCTCTCCCCGTGCGTCTATCGGTCTTGCCCGTGCATCCCGCGCCTATGCGTTCCTTCGCGGCCGAGGCTACGTCATCCCCGAAGACGTGCGCGCCGTGTGCCACGATGTGCTCCGTCACCGCATCGGCCTGACCTACGAAGCCGAGGCCAATAACATCACTACCGACGAAATCATCTCGGAAATCCTCGACAAGGTCGAAGTGCCCTGATAAATACCCCCTTTTAAGACAGTCCGGATACAGGGGATACTAAAAAATCTGATTTTTTACTTATTCCCGTGTATCTTTCTGTCACTCCGGCTTGTTTATCATAAAAATGTAATTATAATCTCCCCTCAGCAACGTCAACTGAAAGCACCACATCCCCAAATGGAAGCAAACGAACTGCTTAAACGAGTAAGAAAAATTGATATCAAGACCCGCGGACTTTCACAAAACATATTTGCGGGAGAGTATCACACGGCCTTCAAGGGTCGCGGCATGACTTTCTCGGAGGTGCGCGAATACCAGTATGGCGACGATGTGCGCGACATCGACTGGAACGTGACGGCGCGTCACAACCACCCTTATGTAAAAGTCTATGAGGAAGAACGCGAGTTGACCGTAATGCTGCTCGTCGATGTGTCGCGAAGCCGTCTTTTCGGCGCAGTCGGAGAGGAAAAACGCGAAATGATTGCCGAGATTGCGGCAACTCTCGCCTATTCGGCCATCACCAACAATGACAAAATCGGAGTCATATTCTTCTCTGACAAAATCGAGAAATTCATTCCTCCGAAGAAAGGCAAAAAACACATCCTGCTGATTATACGCGAATTACTTGATTTTACCCCCG
This sequence comes from Porphyromonadaceae bacterium UBA7042, assembly GCA_002494015.1. Lineage (GTDB taxonomy): Bacteria > Bacteroidota > Bacteroidia > Bacteroidales > Muribaculaceae > Duncaniella. The sequence goes on from DLAR01000020.1 coordinate 9,078, forward strand.
AGAGCCACGGCACCGACATATCAGTCGTTCTGCGGTATTTCACCGACGCGCTGAAAAAACGCTGCACGACATTCCTGATTTCCGACTTCATTGACAGCCACGACTATTCCAAGCAACTTACCATTGCTTGTAACCGGCACGACATAATAGCCGTTCAGGTTTATGACAAGCGCGACGCATCGTTACCCGATGTCGGTTTCATGCGAGTCACCGACCTTGAAACCGGTGCTAGCCGATGGATTGACACATCATCGTCAAAGGTCAGGAAGACTTACAACAAATGGTGGTATGAACGTCAGCAGGCGATGACCGAGACACTGCGCCACTGCCGGGTTGATTTTGCGTCAATCGCTACCGACGAGGACTTTGTGCAATCGTTGATGGCATTGTTCAAAAACAGGGGAGTCAGATAAGCGTCGACCGTTTTAACTATATAGGACAAAGAGATATGAGATATTTAAGCCGCATATACATAACGTTAGTTCTACTGCTTGCGGCAGTTTCGGCTGTTTCTGCCAGCGGCGGCAACACGACACTCACCACGTCGATGGACTCAGTCTATGTGCTGATGGGCAAAATCACCCCGTTGCACATCCAGCTTGTCACCGACGAGAACCCGGCCGGACAACTGCTGATTCCGGCCGACTCGATATGTGGCAATGTCGAGATTCGTGAAACAGTGAAAGATGACACGACAACTGTATCACCCGGGCGCATAGAAATCAACCGCACCCTGATGCTGCAATCGTTTGACTCGGGCGTTTACCGTCTCAATCCTATAAAATATGTGGCTTCGGGCGAGACCATCGCTTCCAACCGTCTTGTACTGAAAGTGCTCCCCGTTCCTGTCGACACGTTGCAGACAATCCACGACTATGCCGACATCAGCGATGTCGACCGCAAATTTATAGATTATCTCCCCGATTTTATTGTTGATTACGGGTTGTGGATTCTTGCCGTTATCGCAATCGTGGCACTTGCAGCATGGGGCATCTGGTACTTTACACGCAAAAAGAACGTAGCGGAAGGGCCGAAAATCAACCCTGTGTCTCCCTATGACGAGGCTGTCGGCAGCCTGACTATGCTGCGTGAGGAAAAACTGTGCGAGCAAGGACGTGAAAAAGAATACTACACGCGCCTGACCGATATTCTGCGCAACTATCTCCAGCGCCGTTTCGGCATAAACGCTATGGAGATGACATCCACTCAGATTCTCCACTCGCTTGAACATAACGAAGAAACCCGCCTGCCGCGGCGCTACATGCACCGCGTGCTTGAAATCGCCGACTTTGTAAAATTTGCCAAAGTGCGCCCGCTCCCCGACGACAACGTACAGGCATTCAACTCGGCAATGCAGTTTGTCGAAGATACCAAGCCTGTTCCCCTCCCCGAGAATTCCGAAGAAGGGGAAACTGACAGTGATAACAATGATGTTGAACAACCCGTAAATAAAGAACAGTAGCCATGCTCCTCGCACATCCCGCCTATCTGTGGCTCTTTCTCCTCTTTATCCCGCTAATCGCGTGGTACATCTGGAAACGGCGCAATCTCTACGCCTCGATGGAGGTGTCGACGACCGCGCCTGTGGCCCGGCTTCCGCGTTCGTGGAAAGAATATCTGACCCACCTGTTGTTTGTCTTGCAGCTCGGGGTAATCGGGTGTATAATCATAATCCTCGCCCGGCCTCAGACCCGAGACTCATGGCACACGTCGACGGTCGAAGGAACCGACATCGTTCTCGCGCTCGACATCTCGACCAGTATGCTCGCCCGTGACTTCAAGCCTGACCGCTTTGAGGCAGCCAAGGACGTGGCGGCAAAATTCGTTTCCGGGCGCGACGGCGACAATATCGGAGTGGTAATCTTCGCCGCCGAGAGCTTCACTGCCATCCCGATGACAACCGACCGCTCGGTTATCGCCAACTATATCAACGATATTAAAATGGGGATGCTTCAGGACGGCACCGCTATCGGTGACGGCCTCGCCACATCCATCAACCGCATCAAGGACGGCAAAGCCAAATCCAAAAGCATCATCCTGCTCACTGACGGTTCCAACAACACCGGCAACGTCGCACCGATGACCGCCGCCGAAATTGCCAAGCAGATGGGCATAAAGGTCTACACTATCGGCATCGGCACCAACGGCACCGCCCCCTACCCTCAGGAAAATATGTTTGGACGCATCGAATATGTCAACCTTCCCGTCGTCATTGACGAGGCGACACTCCGCAACATTGCCGAGACAACCGGCGGCAAATATTTCCGTGCGACCGGCAACAACGTACTATCCGAAATTTTTGCCGAAATCGACAAACTCGAAACGACCAAAATGGACACTCGCGATTTTACAAGCACTGAAGACGATTACATGCCGTGGGGAATAGCCGCCCTTGCGCTTTTCAGCCTCATAATTGTATTGCGATACACAATATTGCGTTCAATCCCTTAAAAACAGAACGTCATGATCAGCTTTGCCAACCCTATATTCTTATATCTGCTGCTACTGGTACCGGCGGCTGCGGGAATTTTTCTGCTCGCGCGATTTGCCCGTCGGCGCAAGATAGCCAAGTATGGCCGTCCCGATGTACTGGCCCACCTGATGCCTGAAATGTCAAAATACATGCCTTGGGTCAAAATATCATTTGCCCTTGTCATCTTGGCAGTCCTTGTCATACTTATCGCCCGCCCCCGCGCGACCGGCGGACTGGACGACGATGCAGCCGAGACCAAGACCACGAGAGGTATCGAAGTGATGATATGCCTTGACGTTTCCAATTCAATGCTCGCCTCGTCGACCGACGATGACCGGGGACTGAGCCGCCTGCAACGCGCCAAGCATGTTCTCGAAAAACTCATCGACAAAATGACTGATGACAAAGTCGGTCTAATCGTATTTGCCGGCGACGCTTACACTCAGCTCCCGATTACATCGGATTACATATCGGCCAAAATGTTTCTCAACGGTATCACTACCGATATGGTCCCGACTCAGGGAACCGCTATCGGGGCGGCCCTTGACATGGCAATGAACTCCTTTACCCCTGATGATAAATTTCAAAAAGCAATTATCGTCATTACTGACGGCGAGAACTTTGAAGACAATGCCGTCGAAGCGGCCAAACAGGCTGCAAACGCCGGGATACAGGTCGATGTAATCGGACTGGGAACACCGCGCGGCGCCCGCATCCCGCTTGGAAACAACCGTTACATGACCGATGACACCGGCAACGAAGTTGTGACTCACCTCGACGAAAAAACAGCTCAGGAAATCGCACATGCCGGTGACGGCATATATGTCAACGGAGCATCGTCGTCAGCTGTCACCGATATTGACACAAAACTCGACACTCTTTCCAAGACCGAATATGAGCGCAAGACATTCTCGCCCCAGTCCGAGCAGTTCCCCGTCGTGGCATGGATAGCGCTGATACTCCTTGTAGCGGACTGTTTCGTTGTCACCCGCAAAATATCGTGGCTCAAGCAATATGAATTCTTCTCTAACAAGAAAGGAGAACAGGAAAAATGAAAAAGATTGCAACCTACCTGCTGGCATGTGTAATCGCCATACCCGCTGTTCAGGCAGCCGGTAAGGCTGAATCGACACGACACGAGCGCAATTACATCGTAGACGGCAACAATCTTTATCGCGACGAGCGATTTGCAGAGGCCGAGGTCGCCTACCGCAAGGCCCTTGAAGAAAACGCAATGAACGAAATTGCCCGGTTCAATCTCGCAGCATCGCTTCTGCGCCAAGGAAACGCCACGGGAGAAACCGCCAAAGAGGCTGTTTCGATATTGCAGGGCCTTGCCCGCGATGCCGAGAACATCTCCATTGCTGAAAAATCTTTCTACAACATGGGCAACCTCGCATTCAACGAGCAAAACTATGCCCAAGCGATAGACAACTACAAGAACGCCTTGCGTCGCAACCCTGACAACGACCATGCCCGCGAAAATCTGCGACTGGCCCAAAAACGTCTTGAAGAACAGCAGAACCAAGACCAGAACCAAGACCAAAACCAGCAGAATCAAGATCAGAACAAAGATCAGGAACAAAACAAAAATCAAGATAAAAACGACCAAAATAAAGACCAGAACAAGGACCAAAACAAGGACGAGCAGAACAAAGACCAAGACCAGCAGCAACAGCAGCAGCAACCTCAGGATCAAAAACAACAGCCTCAACAGCAACAGCAGGGAGGAATCAGTCCTGAAAATGCTCAAAAAATCCTGAAAACGATGGAGAACGAGGAAAATGCGACCCGTGCCCGCGTCAATGCTGAAAAGCGCAAAAACGGAGCGCCTTCCCGTCGTGCCGTGACCAACCCTTGGTAACTTGGAAAAAAGATTATATGAAACACCTTTCGATAATATTAACCATGATATTGGGAATCGCCGGATTCAGTGCCTCGGCCAACGAGTCACCTATAACCATGCAGATTCCCAATAGCGAGGTATGCGTCGGGGAAGTGTTTCAGATTGCCTACCAAGTCGTATCACATACCGAGACCATCCCTTCAATTGAGGTTGCATCACCCAAGGGTTGCTCACTGCTCGCCGTGGCTGAGCCGCAAAGCGAAGTGAGATATTCCCGCAACCCGTGGACTGATACCGACTATGTCAGATACAGCAGGTATGTCTACACCTACCGTGCCGACAAGACGGGACGATATACCGTAAATCCGGCTACGACAAAATTAGGGAACGACAAGTTCAAATCCAACAGCGGACTGATTACTGTCACAGACGCTGACAACTCGACTCCGGCGCAGGGTGACATATTCATGAAACTGGATCTGTCGGCCCAACATGCCGCAGTCGGAGAACCGGTCACGCTGTCAGTCCTTCTCTTCTCAAGATGGATGCTTGACGATTATACCGCTTACCGTTATCCGGCTGCAAAAAACTGCAATATCGAACGTGTCCCGACCGGCCCCGAGCACATCGGAGAGGAGGTTATCGACGGAACGGTATACGGAATATGGATTATCGAGCGTTATGTCCTCACTCCCACACGCTCCGGCAAGATTAAAATCGAGGCGGGCTGCTACGGTATCGCGCCCGATTATCGCAGCAGCGGTGACTCGTTTTTCTTTTCGCATCGGCGTGTGCAGAGACGGTTTGCATTCACGCCGGCAGGTGTGACTCTCGATGTAGAGAAATCTTCACCCAAAGACTCACGGCCGTCAGTCAAGCCAAAATCTGAGAAAAGGCCCGGGATTATCAGAGAACCTGACGAAAATATAATATATGTCATGACAGACGACATGTCACGACACGTTTCACCTATTACAATATAGAACTATGACACTGAAACGAATCATACTGACATTTTTAATGGCCATGACGCTGTCAGGGGCATTTGCCGAGACAACATTCACGGTCAAACCGCCCCGTGGCGTATATGAAGGGGACAAATTCCCGATTACGTTCAAACTGACCGACGGCCACAGCAACAACATAAAGGTGCAGCCTATAACAGGATGCACCCTGCTTTACGGCCCGTCGACTTCGACATCGCAGTCCTATCAGATTATCAACGGTAAAGCCTCGTCAAGTTCCACGGTGGAATTTACCTATTTTTACCGCGCCGGAGAAGCCGGGACTTATACCATCCCGGCAGCTACAGTGGTGGTCGACGGGAAACAGATGTCAACCAAGCAGATGACATTTACAGTCATGCCGCGCGCCGACCGTGACAAACCGGCGTCGCAACGTCCCGTCACTATCGATGATCCCGACACGCAGGCGGCAGGCCGACAGGTCAACGCCAACGACGTGTTTGTGCGCATCATCCTGTCACGCCCATCAGCCTACGAGCAGGAGGCGATTGCCTGTACCATAAAGCTCTATACAAAATATTCCATCTCGTCGTTCATGCCGACCAAACAGCCGAGCTTTGACGGATTTCTCATTCAGGAAGTAGACCTCCAGCCGTCTCTTAACGAAATTGAAACCTACAACGGTCAGGAGTACATGACTGCGTTGCTCAAAAAATGCATCATATTCCCTCAGCAATCAGGCAAACTGACAATCAATTCGGGCAACTATGACATCTCGGTGGTGCAATATGACAACGTGAACATGGGATTGTTCCAAGTACGTCAGCCGCGCGAGGCAAAAATCAAGGTGAGCTCCAACAGCGCGTCGATAAACATTCTCCCCCTCCCCACCCCACAACCCGACGGATTTTTCGGTGCCGTGGGCCGTTTCTCAATCGATTCAAAACTGGTGGGAAACTCATTCCGCACCAATGACCCGGCCACTCTCATCTATACAATATCAGGCACGGGAAACATCAAGTATGTCAAAGAACCGGTTATTGACTTTCCCAGTGAATTTGAACAATATACTCCCAAGAGCGATATTCAAGCCGAAGTACAAGGCAACGATGTTACCGGAAGTATGACGGTGGAATATACGTTTGTCCCGCAAAGTGTAGGAGATTTTACGATAGGGAGCGACAAGTTTGTGTACTTTGACCCGTCTACCAAACAATATGTGACATTGACCACGCCGTCCTACAATCTCAAAGTGGCCAAAGGCGTTTCGACTCCGTCCACTACCGAGAAAAAAGACATCGAGGCCAAAAACACCGACATCCGCCACATCCATCAGGGAGACAAGGGTCTCGCCCGCAATCACAAGCCGACAGTATTGAAAACCTATTACTGGATTCTGTACGCGATTCTAATTATCGGCCTCATCGCAGCCATATATATCTATGGCCGCAATGCCCGGCTTCATGCCGATATAACCGGACGCCGCCAGTCTAAAGCCAACAAGATCGCCCGCAAGAGACTGAAAGCAGCCGCAGGATTCATGAATGCCGGTGATGCCGACAAATTTTATGAGGAGATGCTACGCGCTGTGTGGGGTTATCTTTCCGACAAGCTGTCAATCCCCGTATCCCAACTGTCGCGAGACAACATTGTCAGCCGACTCAGCGATAAAGGATACCCGGCCGAGGTGACCGACAGCCTTATAGCTGTACTTGACGAATGCGAAATGGCCCGATATACCCCTGACAGCTCGTCGCAGGTAGACCGTGTCTACAACCAAGGTGTCGAGGCGATAAACCGGATGGAGAATTGCAAACTGAATTAAGATTATGAAACAATTTTTTATCAGCATATTAGTAATAACCGCGTCAATCCTGACTGCGGGGGCATCAACACTCATCGAGCAAGCCGATTCAGCCTACATGGCCGATGACTTCGACATGGCCGCGTCACTTTATAACAAGGTCATAGCCGAAGAAGGAACATCGGCCACCCTCTATTACAATCTCGGGAACTGTTATTACCGCCTCGGACAACCGGGAAAAGCTATCGTAGCCTACGAGCGGTCACTGCGTCTGGACCCGACAAGTGCCGACACTCGCGACAACCTCGATTTTGTAAATGAACGAATTATCGACCGTATAGGAGAAAGAGGCACATTTATCGGCAATGCCCTTGACGCGGCATCCAACAAGGCCAAGTCAGACACATGGGCATGGCTCGCTTTCGGACTCTTTGTGCTTACTGTAAGCGGAGTGGCACTGTATGTATTCTCATCGAGTGTGCCATTGCGCAAAACAGGGTTCTTCGGCAGTATAGTCACCCTTATCGGCACAGGCATTTTCATCTTTTTCGCATTCCGCTCTGCGGCATTATCTCTTGCCGACGATGCCGCAGTCATTACTGTCCCGTCAACGATCCTGTCAACGGTTCCGCGCATCCCTCATGACCGCAATCAGGAAGCAATGCTTCTGCACGAAGGGACAAAGGTAAAGATTCTTGATTCCGTAAGAACCACGACAGCCGATTCGGTCACGTCCACTTGGTATGACGTGGAAATCGACAACACCCATCGCGCATGGATTGACAGCAACGCAGTCGAGAAAATTTAAATTCCGACCTACATCCCTAATATACAGCCCATTATAACTCGAATACGGCTATCGTCGTAAAATAATGTTATAAAACACTGTAAGTTTTTGGCTCAATTATTTGTTTAAGTAAAAATTTAGTTCTAAATTTATAACCATCAAAAATAAAATCAATTATTAACCCCCAAAAACATAGTATCATGACTAAAACTATCACCTTCAACGACCTCCGCCGCATCAAGGACAGCCTCCCCGACGGCTCGATTCGCCAGATTGCTGACAAGCTGAACATTACAGCCCAGACGGTGCGCAACTATTTTGGTGGCAGTAATTACGAGTTTGGCAAGAACTGTGGAGTTCACATTGAGCCGGGACCCGACGGTGGCATTGTGGTTTTGGATGACACCACAATCTATGATATGGCTGTAGAAATCCTCGAAGAGACGAAGGAGGAGGCGTGACCGCCACTTGTTTTGTATCTAAAAAACATAGCAGAAAGGCATATCGGGTTTCCCCTCTATGGGTAAAAAACCGCTGATGTCTTTCTGTTTTTAACATAGAATCCTTACACTGTTATGGCCGAAGAATCAAGACTTATTACCGTTGCAATCCACACTTACGACAAAGCCCAAGCCTTGAAAGCGGTGCTTGAAAGCGAAGGTGTGGAAACCGTTCTTCAGAATGTGAACTTGTCACAACCGGTTGTCTCATCGGGTGTCAGAGTGCGCATCCACGAGACGGACCTGCCGCTTGCATTGCGCATAATCGAGAATCTCGACATCTTTACCAATGGTTCTCCGGCCGATTCTGAAGGGAAACAACCTACCATACTTGTGCCGGTTGACTTTTCAGCCTACTCGGCACTTGCCTGTGACATCGCATTTCACATTGCGGCTGAACACTGCGCGTCGGTCCGCATCCTTAACACTTATATCGACCCCTCTTTGTCGACAGCCATACAATTGTCAGATTCCCTTACTTTTGACGACGATATCGTCGCCGAAGCCGAGGAAGACAAGACGATTGAAACAGAGGTCGGATTAATGATGAAAAAGTTCACGCTTTCCATCAGGGAAAAGATTAAAACCGGAATAATTCCTGCGGTTAAATTCACCACCGAAATACGGGAAGGCATCCCGGAGGATGTAATCGACATAATGGCCAAGGAAATCAAACCGATGTTCATAGTCATGGGAACGCGCGGTGCAGGCAAAAAGGAACGAGATTTAATCGGAAGCGTCACAGCCGAAGTTCTTGACACAACCCGATTCCCGGTCTTTACCGTTCCGGAATCGACTCATCTTAATGAAATTGAACAGCTCAGGCGCGTCGTGCTTTTCAGCAGCCTTGACCAAGAGGATATTCTGGCCCTCGACGCCCTCTATCGCTTGTTCCCTCTCAAAAATTTACATGTCACACTCGTATCAATTCCGTCAAAAAAGAACCCGCATGGAAATCAGGAAACGCTAAGACGGCTGCTGGACTACTGTAAAGAGCACTATGCCGGATACACGTTTGACACAGCATCACTGACCCTTGACAATGTCATCGATGACTTCAACAATCTCGGCAACGGCAACCCGATAGACCTCATCACGGTTCCCAATCGCAAAAAGAACGTCTTTGCCCGGTTGTTCAATCCGGGTCTCGCCCACCGGCTCCTGTTCCATGCCGACATACCGATGATGGTGATACCCGTATAACATTTTATAAAAAACATGGAGAAATTACGACCCGGAATATATGACCTTCCCCGCATCTACGACCCCCGTGGAAATCTGACTTTTGTACAAAACAAAGATCAGGTACCATTTGACATCGCCCGGGTATACTGGACCTATGACGTGCCGGCCGGCGAGGAACGCGGAGGACACTCCCACCACGAGGGAAAGGAATTTGTTATCGCCACCAGCGGCAGTTTTAATGTCAATCTGTTTGACGGCGAAGACTGGCGTACCTACACGCTCAACCGGCCGTATAAAGCGCTTTACATTCCACCGGGATACTGGCGCACACTTGACAATTTTGCCTCGGGAAGCGTGTGCATGGTCATAACATCCACACCTTATAGCGAGGACGATTATGTGCGTGATTTTGAAGAATTTAAACGAATCGCAGGTAAAAACGGATTTTGACATACTGACTGATGCGTTATCCATTTCTTGACCTTGGGAAAGTAAACGAGCCTTACCGTGACGAGCTTATCGCCGCGGCTACCCGTGTCATAAAATCGGGACGTTATGTGGGCGGCTCTGAAGTCGAGGCTTTTGAACATGAATTAAGCAATCTGCTGCGGGTGCCTCACGTCATTGCCGTCAGCAACGGTCTTGACGCACTCCGTCTGATTCTCCGAGCCTATGTTGAACTCGGGATAATGATGCCGGGAGATGAAATCATCGTTTCGGCCAACACTTACATCGCCTCGATACTCGCCATAACCGACGCGGGACTGGCCCCGGTCCTCGTGGATGCCGGCTATGACACGATGAACATTGATACTTCATTAATCGAACAAGCGATAACCACCCGGACTCGCGGAATCATGACCGTTCATCTATATGGCCGCGTAGCATGGGACAATCGTCTTGCCGACATCGCCCGACGGCACAGCCTGAAGGTTATCGAGGACACAGCACAAGCTATCGGTGCCCGTGCGACAACCGGCGGCCTATATGGCAGCGACCGGGCCGGGGCTCTCGGCGATGCGGGAGGCTTCAGCTTTTATCCCACAAAAAATGTCGGAGCATTGGGCGATGCCGGTGCCGTAGCAACCCATGAACAAGATTTGGCACAAGCAGTCCGCGCGCTTGCCAACTATGGCAGCGACCGGCGCTATCACAATATTTATGCAGGTTTCAATTGCCGCATGGACCCGATTCAAGCAGCAATGTTGAGAGTAAAGCTCAGCCATACCGACGAAGAAAATGCCGACCGTTTTGCCCGCGCGCTCGCCTATCACCGCACAATCAATCACCCCTCAGTGATTACACCCACGATGACTCAAGCAGTCATTGACAACGTATGGCACCAGTATGTAATCCGTGTTACCTGCGGGAAACGGGACGAAATGATTCGGAAACTTGCCGAAGCCGGCGTTGGGACCGACATCCATTACGCCGTTCCGCCCCACCGGCAACCCTGCTATCACGGCCAGCTGCGCCACGGCGATTTACCCGTAACCGAAACTCTCGCCGAACAGATAGTCAGCCTGCCTGTTGCGACCGGCACTTCGGTCAAAGACGCAGCCGACATAGCCCGAATAATCAACACTATCGACTTGTAACAATCAGCATTCATTAATGAACTCGAAGTCTAAATACAGCCTATTTTCACTTATCCCGATTACCGCATTCGTCATCAGTGTGACATGCTGCCATGCCACAGACAATACCGGCATCGTCAGTGGCGAATTTGGCAACCTTATGGAGGTAAAGACACCCGAAAGTGTCGAGTCGGAACTCATACACTACAAAGGCATGGATGTGTCGTTTAACCCATCGCTCCACATCCCCAACTGGGTCTCGTGGGAACTCACCGGAGAGGAAACCGAAGGTACAGAACCTCGCGCCCGCAAATTTTACTGCGACGAAAGCGTTGCAGGATGCGCCGAACCTTACGACTACAACTATTCAGGATATGACCGCGGACACATGGCTCCGGCAGGAGACATGAAATGGGACAAAGAGGCCATGCAGGAAACCTTTTATATGACCAATATCTGCCCGCAGGCCAAGTCACTGAATTCCGGCTCATGGAAAAAACTGGAAGAAAAATGCCGAGTGTGGGCACAGGCTGACAGCGTGATATACATCGTCTGCGGCCCGATATATGATGAAACACCGATTGAATACATCGGCGACCCGCACATCTATGTGCCCCGTCGCTTTTTTAAAGCAATCATTTCACCCTATGCCAATCCGCCCCGCGGAATAGGATTTATCATGCCCAACGGCAAAGTACCGGGAGGAATGCAAGCCGCCGCCGTAACAATCGATGAAATTGAAGAAATAACCGGCTATGACTTCTTCTACACTCTCCCCGATGATATTGAATCAACTGTCGAATCTCAGAAAAATTTTCACTTGTGGAGCACGATACGCCCGTAACAGCCTCTCCCCTCTCCTTATCTGACTCAACCATCTGCGCTATTTCAACCCCTCCCGGCATCGGCGGCATAGCCGTCGTGCGCATCTCGGGTTCAAGAGCGATTGATATTGCCGACTCCGTGTGGGAAGGGAAAAGCCTTGCTTCGGCACAAAGCCACACCGCACATTTGGGAAACATCATCGACCCCGATGCAGCACCCGGCGAGCCCCCGCTTGACCAAGCCGTAGCGACCGTGTATCGCTCACCACGCTCGTTTACAGGAGAAGACGTAGTAGAAATTTCGGTTCACGGATCGCGATGGATACAGTCGCGGCTCATAAAAATACTGATAGACCGCGGATGCCGGTTGGCCGAACCGGGCGAATTTACACGCCGCGCATTTGCCTCCGGGCGTCTTGACCTTGCCGAAGCCGAAGCCGTGGCCGACGTCATAGCCGCCTCGTCGAAAAACGCCCACCGTCTCGCAGCCAGTCAGATGCGCGGCGACTTCTCCAAAGTGCTGGAAACACTCCGCAACCAGCTTTTGGACCTCGCATCGCTCCTTGAACTTGAACTGGATTTCTCAGAAGAAGATGTAGAATTCGCCTCAAGAGAAAAACTCATCGAGACAGCCGACGAGATACTACGGCTTGTCACACGTCTTGCCTCGTCATTCTCAACCGGACAGGCAATTAAAGACGGCATACCGGTCGCAATCGTCGGAGAACCCAATGCCGGCAAATCGACACTGTTAAACGCATTGCTGCAAGACAACCGCGCCATCGTCAGCAACATCCCCGGAACAACAAGAGACACCATCGAGGACACCATCGAAATCAACTGCATCCTTTACCGCTTTATCGACACCGCCGGACTGCGCAACACACCCGCCGATGAAGTAGAAGCACTCGGAATTGGACGCACCCTCGACAAAATATCGCAAGCACGCATCATTATATGGGTACTGCCACCTGATTTTGCCGACCTCGGTCAACTTTCATCAGAAATCACCTCGCGCCTCTCGCCCGACACCGCCCTCATTGTCGCAGTCAACAAAATCGACATCACATCAGTCGACCAAGACAAAATTACCACCGCCATCTCGGCAACCATCCCCCGGTCGGCATCAACCATATTTATATCGGCCCATACCGGGCAGAACATCGACCGGCTGCAATCGTTGCTGCACGAAGTTTCAGGCGCAAACCTCATAGACAACGCCGATGTCATCGTTACAAACGCACGACATTATGAAGCCCTCGTCTCAGCCCAGACCTCGATAACCCGCGTGATAGACGGCCTTCACACCGGACTCTCAGGCGACTTCATCGTCCAAGACCTCCGCGAAACCATCCACCACCTCGGCACCATAACCGGCACCATAACCACCCCAGAAATCCTCACAACCATCTTCACCCGCTTCTGCATCGGTAAATA
>DLAR01000030.1 GCA_002494015.1 Porphyromonadaceae bacterium UBA7042
AAGACAACAAAGCGGCGGCGACAGTTTTCCTGTCGCCGCCGCTGTTAACGGGGAAGAATGGGCGCTGAGCGCGTCGCTATTCTGTCAGTTTACTTTACGATAACTTTGGTAGCCACGTTGCCCTGACGACGGATGTAGAGGCCGGGGGCAGCATTTTCCACATTGACTTTTACACCCTGAATGTTGAAGTATTCAACAGGAGCGTTTTCGTCAATCACGATTTCGGCAACACCGCTCTGACCCTCGTCGAGAACGTAGAGGGTGGGCTTGACAAGGGTTTCGGCTTTTGCTTCAGGATAGCAACCAAAGCTGCTGTAACTATTGTCATAGGCAACATACTTGTCGGCATCGCTGTTCCAGATGTCGGCAGTGCCGTCGTTGTTGATAGAGATAACCCACTCATACCATTCCTCGGGCGAGGCATAGAAGTTGAACGAGTTGAATGTGCCCTTCATGGCAACATAGGTTCCGTCGGGACGCTGGATGGTGTAGGCACCCTCTACGGCTGTAATCGTGAACGCGTATCCTGCGGGGGCGGTTGCAACATCGCCGTCGACAGTCACGGCATCAACGAGGAGATAACCGTAGGCTGCATCATTCTTAACTTTGCCGGTAGCGGCCTGTCCGTCGGCTACGAGAAGGTATTTTTTGCCTGACTCAACAACGGCCGCCTTGACAAATTTAGCTTTTTCCACAACCGGGGGATCAATAGGATCGACAGGATCGCCCCCCTCGCCTGTGGTGATGACGAGCTTGCTGATGCGCCATGTAGCACTTACCGTAATCGAGAATGTGTTGCTGCTACCTGTCCATGTGCCATTGTTTTTATTAAGCGTGAAATCGCCGGGAGTAGCGGTAACTGCAAGGTTTTTACCTGCGTTGCTGCCCGTAAACTCGACCTTGGTCATGTTCACGCCCTCGGGAGCGGTAACAGTCATGGTCGTACCGTTGTAAATACGGATGGTCTGCTGCTGTTTGTCAGCAGCTGTGGTAGAAGTCGACCAGTAGTAGGCCGGCGCACTTGTCTCTGTCTCATTGATGGTGCTGAACTGGAAGTCAAAACCGCCGATGTTAAACGAATTGATGGGCTGATAGTGTTTTGCGGCCTTAACGCTCCCATCATTGTTAAAAGTTTCCTCAATGAGCGTTCCATCAAAACCGGTAGCGTCGTTGACATTTAGCTCAACGGTTTCGGCTCCGGCGAAACCGGCTGCTGTCATGACAGCAAAAATTGATAGTAAAAATTTTTTCATACTCTTTATTTAATTAATAATGATTTGGTTATCGAGTCTTCATTGGTTACAGATTTCCACAACGCAAAGTTAACACTAATCTTGCGTCGAGACAGTCTCTATTTTGTTAAATAATTATTAAAGTGCTGTACAACATATCCCGGGCGAAAAAAAGCCTCGCTCCGGCAAAATGTCACAGCTGCTTGCGATAGGCGCGGCGGCGACGGTGCTGACGGTGCTCGAAATACTGCCACTGGGCCTGCACGTTGGCATTGTCCTCAAGCTCAAGGTTAGACTCGGCATATTTCACACCGTTCTTTATATAGACCGGAATAAGGTCGGCAAACAGCAGCGCGTTGACACCCTTGTTCTGATACTCGGGCGCGACAGCGACAAGCATCAGGTCGACAGTATCGTTGCGGCCATATAAGGCCCGCAGCAGGTGGAACCACCCGGTCGGGAAAAGCCGCCCGCGCGACTTCTGCAACGCGCGCGAGAGCGACGGCATCGTGATGCCCACCCCGACGAGCTTGCCCGCCTCGTCGACGATGACCGGCACATACTCCAGTTTAAGTATCCCGAGATACATGTCGATATAATAGTCAATCTGCTTTGGCGACAGCGGCGAATAGCCATAGAGCCGGTCATAAGCCTCGTTGATCAGATTGAACAGTTCCTGACCGTAATCGGCCTTGATTTTCTTACCCGAGGTATATTTCAGCACCCGCAGGTTATACTTTTTCTTGACAATCTCGGCTATACGGGCCATCTTGTCGGGAATTCTGTCGGGAACGGTCATGCGGAACTCGACCCAGTCGGCATCCTTGACATACCCCATCCTGACCAAATGACCCGGATAATAGGGATAATTATATATAGTGGCCATCGTGCCGAGCTCGTCAAACCCCTCCACGAGCATACCCTCGTGGTCCATGTCGCTGAACCCCATCGGCCCGACAATCTCTGCCATGCCCTGCTCGCGGCTCCACTGCTCGGCGGCATTGAAAAGCGCGTTGACAACAACCGGGTCGTCAACAAAGTCCACAAACCCGAATCGTGCCTGAAGGCGCCCCGTGCGCTCGTTGACCTTGTCATTGATGATTGCGGTGATGCGACCGGCGGCCTTACCGTCTCGGTACGCCATAAACGACTGGGCCCGGCAGAATTCAAACGCCGGATTTTTCTGCGGCATAAGCGTCTCCACCTCGTCAAATACCAGCGGCGGGACATAGCAATCGTTCCCCTCATAGAGGTCGATGCCGAATTTAACATAACCGTTCAGTTCGCGGCGGGTGGGAGAGACAGTCTTTATTTCAATCGACATAGCTTTTAATTACGCATTGTGCATTTAAAATCGTCCCGGACGATTTTGAATTATGCATTTTGAATTATGAATTTTACACACGCCCCGCGGCTGTCAGCCACACGAGCAGCGCGATCATAACCACCAGAAACGCGATGATGGCCATATAGATGCGCGACTCTCGGCGGTCGGCTATCGCAAGCCTCAGAGCCGTGATGTCACGGTAGCGGTCGCGCGGATTCTCGGCAACGCACCGCTCGGCCACCTTGCGCAGACGCGGGTTAGGCTCGTCGACCGCGTTAAGGGCCGCAAGAAGAACGAGACCATAGTTATACACATCCTCGCCGGCATCGGCAGGCGTAAGGCACGACTTCTGGTCAAAACCCACGTCAATCAGCTTCAGATTGCCGATGTTCTCGGTGAAAATGATGCGGTCAGGCCTGATCGGGTGATGCACGATATGGTTGGCCTGTATATAGTCCATCGCGTCGACAAGCTGGTGAGCAAGCTTGTCTATATGCGCCGGGGTGACGGCATGTTCCCTGATAAGCGACGCGAGCGAGTCGCCATAAACATCATCGGTGATAATCGACATACCGACGCTCGGCACATCCTCCAGATCGTTGATCATGATGATGTGGGGGTGAGCCAGATTGTATCTCACCTCAAATTCCTTTTCAAGCATCGCCTTATACTCCGGAACATCCTTGTACTCCGGACGCAGCGTCTTAAGCATGAGCCACTTCCCATGCTTCTTGGCGGTATAGACATGATAAAACTCCTCGTCCCACTGAGGCAGGTGCTCTATCTCGGTCCACTTGGTCTGTCCCGCAGGCGTATACCCTTGGGTCGGTTGCTTGTTTACTGATGGTTCCATTGCAAAATCACTCACTTATATAATTTTTATCGCTGAACGGAGGCTGATCGATAACAATCGGCAAAAACAGTGAATTTTCACCCTTCTCCTCAACTTGAGCTTGCGAAAGCCGAACTGCTAATATATATTGTACACGAGAGGGGTAGAATTCCAGTCGTCATAGAGATAAAGCGACCCCCCGCGCAACTGATAATAATAAAACCATGTATCTCCGTTGTAGAAGTCTATATACAGCTCGTCGCCGACAGCCTCCCAGTAAAACGGGTAATAATTCCACGAAGTCCCCCAATCATCAGGCCCCCAGTAAGTACCGGTCCCGTCGCCATAGAATGTGAACATATTATCGGGTTCCGAGGGGGGCGCAACTATCCTCCAAGTACCGACGAGCCAGTCATAACCCGGCTCATCCTCACACGACGTCGTGACAGCACCCGTCAGAAAAACGAGCAGCATCGCCACAGCCACATTGCGGAATTTAGTGATAGACTTCATGTTGAAACGTGTTTAAGAATACAAAATTAGTGATTTTAATGTTAATAACAGTAAAATTGCCGAGAAAGTTGAAAAACTGCCCGCGAGATGCTTTTTTTTATTACCTTTGCAGCCGCTAAAAATTTTACATAACTATGTCTACCTACACAATCGAAGACCCACGCAAAGTGACAACGCGCCGACTCACCGAAATGAAACAGCGCGGCGAAAAAATAGCTATGCTGACCGCTTATGACTTCTCGATGGCCAAACTCATCGACGAGGCCGGAATGGACGTCATTCTCGTCGGCGACTCAGCATCCAACGTCATGGCCGGAAACACAACGACACTGCCAATGACTCTCGACCAGATGATATACCACGCCAAAAGCGTCGTAAAAGGCGTCAAACGCGCGCTCGTCGTCGTCGACATGCCTTTCGGAACCTATCAGGGTAACTCCAAGGAAGCCCTCGCATCAGCCATCCGAATCATGAAAGAAAGCCACGGCGAGGCCGTCAAAATGGAAGGCGGCTCTGAAATCCGTGAATCAATCGAGCGAATCCTTTGCGCCGGAATACCCGTTATGGGACACCTCGGACTGACACCCCAGTCCATTAACAAATTCGGAACCTACGCCGTCCGAGCACGCGAGGAAGCCGAGGCTCAGAAACTAATCGACGATGCCCTCATGCTACAGGAAATCGGATGTTTCGCTATCGTCCTCGAAAAAATCCCCGCCGACCTCGCTCGTCGAGTATCCGAGCAGCTCACAATCCCGACCATCGGCATCGGTGCCGGAAACAGGGCCGACGGACAAGTACTCGTAATGCACGACATGCTCGGCATAAACAAAGGCTTCTCCCCACGGTTCCTACGCCGCTACGCCGACCTCGCCACCATAATCGACGACGCCCTCGGGAACTACATAACCGATGTCAAGACCGGCGACTTCCCCAACGACTCTGAACAGTACTGATTTTAGTTGGGCTGTTTTTTGGGTTTAAGGTTTAGATATGTGATATGGCTAAAGGATAGACACAACTATTATCTAAACCTTAACCCAAACTTTAAACCACCCCCTACTCCCCTCCCCCAAAACCAAATACGCAAAAAAATGCACCGGACGATACTGAAACTCGGACTCCCCATACTCATCGGACAGCTCGGACTGATTGTGACATCATTCGCCGACACCATCATGGTCGGACACTACTCAACCGAAGCACTCGCCTCGGCATCATTCGTCAACAACCTGTTCAACACCGCCGTCTTTACAATAACCGGGTTCTCCTACGGCCTCACACCGCTCGTCGGCGCAATGTTCTCCCAAAAACGTTTCGCCGACATCGGATCACTCGTCCGCTCGGCTCTGAACGTCAACATCATCGTCTCATTCCTCGTCATCGCCGTGATGACCGCCCTGTACTTCAACCTCCACCGCCTCGGGCAACCCGACGAACTACTCCCAACAATACGCCCCTACTACCTATTATATATGGCAGGACTCGTCCCGATGGCCATATTCAGCGTTTTCGCCCAATGGTCCTACGCCATTAACCGCACAATATTCCCGACTGTCATCCTCGTCAGCGCCAACGTTCTCAACATCCTCGGTAACTGGCTCCTGATCTACGGACACTGGGGACTCCCCGAGATGGGACTGACAGGCGCAGGCATTTCAACCCTTTTCGCCCGACTCATCTGCCCCGTGGTAATCATCGCCGCCTTCTTCACGCGCGACATCTTCCGGAAATACAGCGACGGATACCGCGCTGCCCGCACCAACCGACGACTGACACTCCTCGTCAGCCGAACATCTTGGCCCGTTTCGCTCCAGATGGCCCTCGAAAGCGGATCATTCACCCTCGCAGCCGTAATGGCCGGATGGACCGGCGCAATCGGACTCGCATCTTTTCAGGTGGTCGTGATAACCGGAATGCTCGGATTCATGGTATACTACAGCTTCGGAACCGCCGTCGCCGTCCTCGTCTCCAACGCCGCCGGCCGAGACGACCGCCCCGCAATGCGACGCATCGCATTCGCCGGCTACCACATCCAGCTCGCATTCGCCACCACCGCCTCCCTGATATTCCTTTTCGGCGCACGACACATCATGACTATCTTCACCGACGACCCCCAAGTCTACGCCGCATCTCTCGCCCTCGTCATACCACTCGTCCTATACCAGTACGGCGACGCGACCCAGATCAACTTCGCCAACGCTCTCCGGGGAACATCCCGCGTCATGCCCATGCTATGGATTGCATTCATTGCCTACATCCTCATCGGACTTCCCGCAATGTACATCCTCGGATTCACTGTTTCTCTCGGTGTCTACGGAATAATCCTTTCATTCAGCGTCTCCCTGTTCCTCGCCGCATTCCTTTTCCTCCGCTACTTCCTCGCCACAACACGCCGCTGAACCCCCCAGTTGCTGCCCCCCGCGACCCCGGTTTGTCTCCCGCCGAGGTTGTTGCAGAACAACCTCTTCCTTGAATAGCCGGGGGTTGCAGATGACTGCAACCCCCGGTATAGAATGAATTCAAATTATAGAATCTGTAAAGATTCTTCATGATGCGACGTAATTGAAAAATCTTTACAGATTTTATCTATTCGATGACATGTTTCCGTGGGTTGCGGTTTCGCAACCCACGGCTATTCAAAGAATAATCCTTACCAAATCGAAAATTAATCGTTTGAACCGGATTAGACCACGTCAGCCGGTCGCCACGCATATTTTTTTCATTTTTTCTTACCATTTGTTATTTATTTGTAATTTTTTATTACCTTTGTGCTTTATTACTATCCAATAACACAACCAATTTTTCACAACAGCTATGAGAAAAGTCTACTCCTTACTGACAGCCGTGATACTCGCGACACTGTCATTTGCAGCAAGCGCTTCGTCATTCAAGGTCATCATCGACCATCCCGAGCGCATAACATTTTCTGCCGACTACTTCTACAACTGGATCACAAAATTCCCCACACCTCTGACCGAGGAATTCACCGTCGAATACTATGACGGCGAGTATTATGACTACATCTCGGTGAGCACCTCCAATTCCGACTACTACATCAAGTCCTTTACCGACAAAGACGGAAACGAAGTTCCCAAAGGCTCCTACGGTTACAACCTATACCTGACTGCCAACAGCGACGGACAGACCTACACAATCACTACTGGCGATGTCGAGGCCGAGAGAAACGCTATCTGCTATGTGACTGTCGACACTCCCGAGAACATATCCTTCTCTACCGACAAAAACAGATACGAATACAAGACTTTCGAAAACGCCGCCCCCGAGAAAAACGAAATCAAGTTCCTTCCCGGATATGACGACCCGTTCTACATCAAGGCTGCCGTCAACGAGAGCAACACAATGATATACAAGGTCCTGTTTAACGGCCAACCCGTTGAACCCGGAACCTACAACACCTACACTATCAGCAACGTAACTGACAACAGCGCCATTGACATCACCTACGAATTCCCCGTCAAGGACTGCAACATAAACATCTCCCTCCCCGACGGAATGGATCCTGAAAACATCCTGTCACTGACACGCTTCCGTGCCAACCAGACAATACCCGTCGAGCCCGGAGCATCCGTAACAATACCCGCCGGATGGTATTTGGAAATCAAAGTCAGCGACAACTACAAATTCAGCAGCTACACCATCAACGACGGTGAGGCTCAGACCGTGTCTAAATACGACGAAAACAAAATACGCATCCCCGTAACCGACGACCTCTCGGTAGCACTCGATGTTACACCCTACAAAGTCTTTGACGTGACACTCAACCTCGTCGACCCTGAACATGTAATCGTCACCAACTACCACGACTACTACGAGGAACCCGTCTTTGAAAACCTTGTTGCCGGGGCCAACACCCTAACCATCAAAGAATCATATCCCGAAATCCGCATATATCCCGCCAACACCACAACCGTTTATATCAAATCAATCGTTGACGAGAACGGAAACAGCTACGACTCGGATTACAACTCCCAGTACGGAAGCGTTTACTGCATCAAAGTCACCGATAACGGTCCCAAAGAAATAACCGTCAACTCGGGCATCTACGGCACCGAACCCGTTCCCGTGAAATTTGTCCCCGGCGATGACGGACGCTCTTTCACCGACTATGTACGCAGCATCACCAAAGTAATAGAAGTAGGGTACAGCTACGAATACGAACCCGTCGACTTTGACAAAAACGGATTTATGGCAATCCCGGCCGTCAAATACCGCATAACCTACGACACCGACACCTACAACAGCAGCACCCTCAAAGCAATCTACACCGAAAGCGCCAACTCTGCGACAAAAGATGTATCCTACGGCGACTTCTCTGTCATCGAAGGTGGTGAAATCACTATCCAAGGCGACCTCAACCCAACGGTCAAGTTCACCTTCTCAATCAACGACACGGAACACGCAACCGTTTACCGTCAGTACAACCAGAACTCATCCTACGGCAATTTTGCAGTAACAGGCCTCGAAGCCGGAAAAACTTATGAATGGGAATGGGGTTACGGCGGTTACAGCTCAGGTCCCAGAATGTACGTCATCCCCGAAGACGGATACTACGCAATCGTCAAAGAACTGAACGACGACCTGACACTTGACGGAATATCCGGATTCATGATTTCCGAAAACAGCAACATATCGGTCAAGGTCGGTAAAATCGAGCGCAACGAACGCGCCGTCGTTTTCATCAAAGACTACGATAACGCCAACTACGGCTTCAACTTCTCCTATGCCGACCGCACCAAGGTCGTCGAAACATTTGACGAAGGCTACACCATCATCAACTTCGGTGCCGAATTCGACACCCCCCTCCAATTCAACGCAAGCGGCGCAAATCTCTACCGCGCCGAGACATTCGCCTTCATCAACGATGGGCAGATTGACTTTGCCTACGAATACGGCGTCAACTTTGAATTACCCGTCAAAAACAACGACGTTGTGAAATTGTTCCTCAAGGAAGAATCCGAAAAAGCTCCCGCACTCGCCGACGTGAAATTCACCCTTGACGGCGAAAAGAACTTCTCGGTCGTGAAAGACATCATCACCGAAGTCAACGACCTCGACGGAGTAAAAGCACTCCCCGGAACCCGCTTTGAAATCACCCCCGACCAGGACGAGGTTATCCAAGTAAAAGTCAACGGGACACCCCTTGAAATCAACGACGGAAAATACACCTTCGACACCGACGGCGATGAAACCGACGTTTACATCCAAGGCAAGCAGTCAGGCATCGGCACAATCGGCGCCGACAACAACACCGCCGACAACGATGTCTACAACCTCCAAGGCATCAAAATCCTTGACAACGCAACACCCGCACAGGTAAAAGCCCTCCCCGCAGGTCTCTACATCCAAGGCGGCAAAAAAATCGTTGTCAAGTAGAAAAATAGTCGTTTTATAGACAACTGAACCCTCCCGAGGCGGGCGCCCCCAAAGCGCCCGCCTCTCTGTTATCTGTTATCTGTTATTTGTTATTTGTTATTTGTTATTTGTCATTTGTCATTTGTCATTTGTTATTTGTCATTTGTTATTTGTCATTTGCCCTCCCTGTTTGTCCCTTGCCGCGAGCTTTAGCTCGCCTTTTACACCTGTTATTTATATATTTTTTAGCATTTTGTCAAAAAATACATCCCAAAAGCTATTTTTCCCCCAAAAATATTACGCATTACCACAAAAAATTTACTAATTTTGCGCATATTTAAACCGACTCCACTTATTATTAAAAAATCATAATTTTTCTTTGCAATGAATAGATATATCTTTACCGCCTTGGTTGCCGCCTTGGGAATCTTTTCCACATCCGCCCAATCGGCACTCGGCCTTGCAAGCCGTTCGATGATGCAAAAATATCATCAGGCCCGGTCCGGGGAACTCGACAGCAACCCCCGACTCAAATCATTCGCACTCCGCACAGGCAACATTCCCGGCGAAATCAGCGACGCATTCGTCACAATCGCCCCCGGATTCTCCGAAGCCGACCTCACTGCTGCCGGAGCCGAAGTCCTGTCTGTAATGGGCGACATCGCCATCGTGACACTTCCCACCGATAAAGTAGAAGAATTTGCCTCTCTCCCGTGCGTCAAGTCTATGAACCTCGGGCGAAAAATGAAAGCAACATTGGACAACGCCCGACGCATCGGCGGTGTCGACGACATCCACAACGGAATAGACCTCCCTCGACCCTATACCGGCAAAGGCGTATGCGCCGGAATCGTCGACCAAGGCTTCGACCCCAACCACATAAACTTCCGAAACGAAGACGGAACCTCGCGCATCAAGTTCCTCGCCCACATGCGCTACAACTCTACCATGACAGGCATAAGCCCCGTCTTCTACTCTGACTACAACGACCTCGTCCAAGTAGACTATCCTCTTAGCAGATTCACGACCGAAAGCAAGGAAGCATACCACGGCACACACACTCTCGGTATAATGGCAGGTAGCTACAACGGCCCCGCATCTGTGGCCGTCGACAACGGCGACGGTACTGCCTCGGTAAAGGAAATCAACAACCCGTTCTACGGAGTGGCAACCGACAGCGACATCCTCATCGGATGCGGTGACCTCAACGACTCTTTCATCGCCTACGGAATCAGCTACATCGTCGACATTGCCGACTACATGGGACAACCCGTCGTGATTAACCTCTCAATCGGAAGCAACGTCGGCTCTCACGACCCACGCAGCCAGATGAACAGCTATCTCGATTATGCCGCCGAACTCACCGGTGCCATAATCTGCGTCTCGGCCGGAAACGAGGGCGACATTCCGCTTCACGTTTCCAAAACATTCACCACCACCGATAACGAGCTGAAAACCATCCTGCTGCCCACCGACGAGGAATACACCACCACCCGCTACGGACAGACATATATATACAGCGACTCCGAAGAAGAATTTGACCTTCAGGTCGTGGTGGTCAACACTGCACGCGGCAAAATCGCTGATCGTTTCGGCATCGCGGGACTGGACCTCGACAAAGCAGTCCAATTCACCGAACTCGGCGACTACCTCTCGGGAACATTAACCCTCCAGCGCATGATTGACCCCGACACAGGACGATACTACGTCATGACCGAATACTTCGTCGACAACACCGACAAAAACGACGGCCGATACCAGATCGGATTCCTCGTCACAGGAAAGGATGGACAGCGAGTCGACGCTTGGTGTGACGGATACTACACCGTATTTGACGACTTCGGTATCGACGGATGGGACAAAGGCTCGACCGACGGCTCTATCTCCGACATGGCCTGCGGATACAACGTAATCCCCGTCGGCTCCTATAACACCCGCAACGAATGGGCGTCACTCGACGGAATGGTCTACAACTACAAGGACGTCTTCCCGATGGGCGACATCTCACTCTTTTCATCCTACGGAACTCTCGCCGACGGACGCGCCCTGCCCCTCATCTGCGCCCCCGGCGCTGGAATCGTATCCTCCACAAGCTACTACTATGTCAATGAAATAAAGTCAACCCCCGGCCTGAACGCACTGTTCCAAGCACGAGTCGAGGAAGACGGTCGCACAAACTACTGGCAGAAAGAACAAGGAACCTCGATGTCCACCCCCTATGTCGCCGGAACTATCGCTACATGGCTTGAAGCCGACCCCACACTTACAGTCGACGACATAAAGGACATCATAACTTCAACAGCCATAACCGACGACCATGTCACATCCTCGGGCAACCCCGTCCAGTGGGGTGCCGGCAAGTTCAACCCCGCCGGCGGCTTGCGCGAGGTCATTCGCCGCAGCCAGAGCGGCATCGGAGGTATAACAGCCGACCCCGACTCCGACCCCCGCGTCATTGTCGACAGCTCCGACGGACGTGTCTATGACATATTCCTCGGCGGTGCCGAAACCATCGACGCCCGCCTCTACGACACACGGGGGACACTGGTCACAACAGCCCGCGCCGACGGCGACAGTGCCACCCTCGACGCATCGGCCGTCGCACCCGGCATATACATACTCAACGTCAACAACCGCAGCTCGGTCAAGATTGCAATCCGATAATTCAACCAATCACAACTATAAACTAAAACAATGAAAGTCTCTACTTCACTGCTACTTTCCACAGCCATCCTCGCCGCAGCGCCGGCAATGGCCCAAAACGTCGATGAGACTCCAATCATCACGTTCAAGACCAACATATATGACCTGTATGGAGCGGCCAATAAGTTTCACCTCGTCATAGGCTCCGACATCGAGACCGACTATCTTGACATCGACGCCGGATACGGCGCCTTCGAGGCCGAAATCAAGCCGTGGACCGTTGACACCGAGATTGGAGGCATTGCGGGTGCAACCGCGATTCCTATTAACGTCAGCCCCGAAGGCATCGTGAAAATATACGGTGACCCGAAACTCGTAAATTTCTTTAATGCCGATGGATGCTATATCGACTGGATCGACCTCGATGCATGCACCGGCCTGACCGTCCTCGATCTGTCCCACAACGAGCTGAAAAGCCTTGACCTCTCCAATCTTCCCAATCTGTACATGGTCGACCTGACCGGCAACACTTTCTCGGCCGCATCTCCTCTCGTGATCGGCAAGAACCACCCTGCCCTGACAATCCTCGACCTCTCTATCACCGGATGGATTGACCCCGAGTTCAGCCTCAGCGACTATCCCAAGCTCGCCTCATTCTCGGGTTACTCATGCCAGACTCTCTACAACGTCGACCCCTCAGGTTGCCCCAACCTCCAGCGCCTCACACTCGACCTCGCACCCGTGTCTTCACTCGATGTCAGCAAGAACCCCAAGCTCGCCGTCCTCAACATCTCTGACACACGCGTGACAAGCATCGACCTGAGCAAAAACCCCGCCCTCAGCGAGTTCTATGCCTCCCACCTCTCTGGTTTCGTCAACGTCGGATACAAGCTGTCACCTGTCGACATCAGCAACAACCCCGAGCTAAAGGTCATCAGCCTCGCCGGAAACGATTACGAGTCAATCGACCTGAGCAAAAACCCGTTGCTCTATGACGTCAACCTCTCCCGTAACAAGCTGACCGACATCGACCTCTCGGCCAACCCCGTTGTCTACAACCTCAACCTCAGCTACAACGACCTGTCATTTGCAACCCTGCCGTTACCCACCAACAACATGGGCGAAGGTCTTTTCCACGAGTACTACTACCGCCTCAACCGTCTCCCGGTTGCTCGCTCGGTTAAAGAAGGAACCACTCTCGACTTCAGCGACAAAATCCTCCGCGAAGGCACCGAGACTTCCGTAACAGTCTATACCCTTGACCTGACTCGCAAGGAGGAAGGTCAAAGCATATACGTGCCCATCGAAGCCGACCCCAAGGTCTACGAGTATGCCGACGGAAAGGTGACATTCCACCAAGCTGTCGCCGACTCGGTCTACATCGCCTTCAACAGCGACATGTTCATTGACGCGGCCTATGCCACCACTCCCTTCATGGTGAAGAACGAGGCTGAATTCGGGAAACCCTCTACCATCGTCACTTTCACCCCCTCGACTGCCGGCTCGCAGGTTGACATCGCCGTCGGCATCGCCGACGCATCGGCCGATTCTCCCGTGAAATTCTTTGTCGACTTCGGCAACGGCGACCTGACTGAATTCACCACCTCTACCTCCGACATTCCCGCCACCCCCAACGTTTCGGGCACCGCATCGGGCACCGTGAGAGTCCTCATGCCCGAAAACGAAGTCCTATCGGCATTCTCCATCGACGGAACCGCGCTCAATTCAATCGACGTTACTGCTGCCCGCGAGGTGCGCCAGCTTGCCGTCACCAATGCATCGCTCCGCAACATCGACATCTCCTACAACCGCAACCTGCGCAAGCTCGACCTGACTGGAAACAACCTCAGCGAGCTCGACTTCCACGGGGTCAACGGCGAGTATGAGAAATACATGATCAGCGACGTCAACCTGAGCCACAACAAGCTCTCCGAGCTGACACTCATCGCCCACCAGTGTGTCAACCACCTCGACATCAGCTACAACAAGTTCACCGACTTCTCCTCCAAAGACTGGGACAACCTCGTCACCGCCAACCTGAGCCACAACAAGCTCTCCGAGCTGAACCTCTCCTATTTCACCTCAGTGACCAGTGTCGACATCTCAGGCAACGAGATTACATCAATCACACTGCCCGAAACCAACATATTCGAGCACTTTGACTGCAGTGACAACGACCTCGCCCTCACGGCCCTCCCCATGCTCCAGAACCTCGGTGACGGATACATCTACGCTCCCCAGAAGACAATGGTGATACCCGCCGACGGCGCGGGAGCCAACCTCTCGTCACAATACCTCGTCAGCGACGGCAAGTCGACAGTCTACACTTGGAAGATGGCCGACGACAACACCACCGTCGGCGATGACAAAATCAAGACAACCAAAGGTATCAGCAGCTTCCTCGACGCTGACCTCGGCCGTGTCTACTGCGAGATAGCCCATCCCTTGTTCCCCGACTTTGCCGGCGAAAACATCATCAAGACCACCGTCATCAAGACAGCCGCCAAGCCTGACCGCCTCCTTGCCCGTTTCCGCACCCCCGTGGGCGGACAGACCGTCAGCATCGCCCTCACGGCAGCCCAAGAGAAAGGCGGATCGGTATATATCGACTGGGAAGGATCGCAGAGCGTGTTTGAACCCTACTTGCTGACCAACTCATACCGTCTTTTTGAAGCCACGACCGTCGAAAACGCCGAAGTTTCGGTGTGGACCTACGGCACAAGCACCGATGTAACCGTCTTCTCGATCACGGGTGCGACTATGGAATACTTTGACGGCTCAGGACTGGACAAGGCTTTTGCCATTACACTCTCTAATGCCAAACTGTCTCAGGAAAACATCAAGCTGGCCAACAAAGAAAACATCTCAGAACTCAACCTCTCAGGAAACGTGCTGACCGAGTTTGACCCCTCTGAATATCCCAATCTATGGATGCTCCATCTCGACGGCAACAAACTGACCGAGTTCAAGAACGACTGCAATCCCCAACTTGTTGAGCTCACCCTCGGCAACAACCGTCTCGAATCGGTATCACTCTCGCTCCCCTCACTCTACACCCTCGGCCTTGCAGAAAACAACCTGACCGAAATTGACCTTTCAGGCGTGCCCAACTTGGGACAGCTCTCCATGAGCACCAACAAGCTCAGCAATATCGACCTGACAAAGACTCCTTACCTGCAGGCTGTTGCCATCGACCGCAACTATTTCACCCTTGAGACTCTCCCCCGGCCCGACAAGAAATGGTATGTGTACTACTACAACAACCAGAACCCGATCGAGGCAGAATGCATCGACGGCAAGGTCGACCTCTCGTCACAGGCTCGTGTCGGCGAAACCGAGACCGAGTTCTCATGGTACATCGACATCCCCGAGTTTGACGAAAACGGTGAGCTTCAGGGCGAGAAACTCTATGTCGACGATGAATACACCATCGACAACGGCGTGACCACCTTCATCTCCGATCCGGGTGCCGACGTTATGTGCGTGTTCACCAACAGCATCTTCCCCGGCGCCTACTTCTACACCAACCTCCTGACAGTATCGCTGAGCGGTATCGACACCGTGATAGCCGACCTCGGCGCGACCGTGAGCGTTGAAGGCAGCACCATCCATGTAAAGGACGCTGACGCGGCCGACAGTACCGAAGTGGCACTCTACAACATCAGCGGCATGCGTCTCCGCACCACGGCCATAACCGACGGCTGTGCCGCCGTGACCGATGTCGCCCCCGGCCTCTACATTCTGACCATCGGCAACCGTGCCGTCAAGGTCAGGGTTTAAGGCTCTGGTTTAAGAGTGTTTAAGGTTTGGGTTTAAGGTTTAGATAATAGAGTGTTAATCACTTATCTAAACCTTAAACTCAAACCTTAAACTTTATCTAAAGCCGTAGGCGGGCAAAGGCGGCGAAGAAATCGCTGCTTGAACGGGCCGGGGTTACCGAATCGATGTACAGGGCGATGGCGCGAGTCATCAGTATGTCATCATGGCATCCCTTGCGGGCGGCATAGGACCCACCGGGCAACTGCTCATACTGCAACAGCTCGTTGCACGCGCCGTTGTCGCGCTCCACATATCCCGCATCTCGCACCCGGGCCACCAACAGTGATATTATGGCCGCCTTGGTGGCACGGTTGGTGTGGAATCCGAGACGGAAACCGGGACGGCGGTAAAGGTTGTCATAATACCGCTCAAGCAGGCTAAGCAGGTGGGGGCCTTGTTCCTCGCCACTCTCAAGCGAGTTACTCTCGATGACGAGCAGGGCCTCGCGGTAGTAAACACCGATGGCGGCAGCCTTCCACGCGAGAAGGTCGTGGTCAGTGTGCCCGCGCCACTGGGCGACAATCTCGGGGCGGCGCGCCGGGGAGTCCGTGTCGAGGCGGCGGTCAAGGACGGTTATCACCGAGTAGTCAGACCCGTCGGCACGTCCGCCGATGTCGACCGCGACGATGTAGTCATCGCGCCGGGTGCCGACGCGGGGTTTGCGCCACACTACCAGCCTGCCGTCAGGACCGGGGACAAATTTCACCCCGCGCAGCGCGTCCTCGTCCTTGATACCCTTCCCGGCAATCTCCCCGGGAATGCCGTCGTCACAGTCGAGACGCAGCCGCTCCACATGGTCGGGGCTGAAGACCCCTGAGGCAGTCTGGGCGAAAGCCTCGGTATCGTCAGAAGGGTACTCGGCCATCGTCGAGCGATGGTCCGATGTCTCGCGACGCTTGTAGCGGTACCAGTTTATCGCCTCAAGGGTGCATCCCCGGTTCCACAGGGAGCGCTCGTAGTCGTCCATCGACTCCCACAAGGCAGCGTGGTCGGGCACGGGGATGACGCACCGTTCAAGCTCATACCACGGAACGAATACGGCCACCTTGTCACTCTTGCCCTTGCAGGCGCGAAGCCACTCGTTGTGGAAAAAACCGCCCACGCCGTTGGCGGTGCTCTCCATGACCACACACGACATGGGTTCCGGATCGATGCCCGAGCAGATGGAGCGCACGAAGTCCTCGGGGGTGTGCTTGGCCGAGTCTTTCCAGAAAGCCACCTCGCTCAGATGGGCCATCGCGTAGTTTCCGCCGCGGGCGGCATCCTGATTGTCGCTCGACGCGAGTGTCACGCGGCATCCGCGGCCGGGAATGAAGCGGGTGTTGGTCGAGCCTTCAAACGGCTTGAAGGCCGGGGGCGCGTCATCCTCGTCCCAGTATTCGCGGGGATATGAGGCGAGAATCTTGGTGTACATGCCGCGGATGTTGGCGGCGGCATCACGGACATGGGCGCAGATTATCGAGTTCCAGTTGCGGCGGTGGACAATCTGAATCCACGCGAAGTAGACCTGAACGAGAGTCGAACATCCCCACTGTCTCGCCTTGAGGATGATGGCGCGGACAGGGAGTCCCGTCACGCGCTGCGACTCAAAGACCGCGAGCACCTTGCGCTGGGCGCGGTTGAGGCGGAACGGTATGTCGCGGCCTGTCTTCTTGTCATAGATGCGCACACATGTGACGGCCCAGAATTCAAAATCGTAGCGAAAACGCATCATCGTCAAAGCCTGCTCCCCCATCAGGGTCGAAAAACCGTCGTCGGCGACCATCGCGGCGGGGAGGCTCAGTGTCTTTCCCGCGACCTCGACCGGCACCCTGTCGCCCCCGACCGCTACAGCCCCCTCCCCGGTGACGGGGTCGTAACGGTCAATCTGCCGGGCGTTGCGGCGGGCGTTTTCCTCAATAATTTCCTTAATATCTTTCATTGGTTTCATAAGTCAGCCTGAGTGATTCAAAAACAGTATCGGGGGCGGCCTCCCCGTCGATAGAGAGGGAGGTGTATTCGCGGAACGGTGTCAGGGCGAGTCCCGAGAGGGGGCGGTTAAGCTCGCCGTCAACGTGATAGCGGGCCGCTGTCAGGGCGTGGGGCGAACCCGCGCCGCCGTCGGCCCAGACGGTCACATCGCCGACAAACCGGGAGGAGAACAGCGACACCTCGGCGCGCAGAAGGGAGCCGTAACGGGAGGTGTCATACCGCGCGCGCCATTTCACACGCCGTGAGGCAAATCGGCGGGTTTTGCGCGCCGCGTCGACAATCGTGC
Source organism: Porphyromonadaceae bacterium UBA7042 (assembly GCA_002494015.1). Classification (GTDB taxonomy): domain Bacteria; phylum Bacteroidota; class Bacteroidia; order Bacteroidales; family Muribaculaceae; genus Duncaniella. The sequence goes on from DLAR01000030.1 coordinate 18,000, forward strand.
CGCCGACAAGTGTCAGGAACAGTGCGCCGGGAGCTGAAAGCAACGACTCGGCCCCGAGGCCGTCGCGGGTATAAAGCGGCTTGCCATACCGGTCATAAACCGTAAATATCCCTGCCTGCGAGTCATAGACCCAGAGGTCTTCGGAGCCAAAGGGGCACCCCATCATGTCGCATCTCAGATCACGGCGCAGAGTCTCGGCGGCCGAGCGGTGCTGCACCGAAACCAAGTCGCCGCCCGCGAGTGCCATCACGCGCTTGTTGACGATGGCGACATGCCGCGCGTCGACAACCCCGCGTCGGTCGACGAGCCACGAGCCGAATGACTTGCCGTTGCTGCGGAGGCAGTATATCCCGGTGGGGGAAAACGCGTAGAACCAGTCGTGACCGCCCGACCACGCGCCGCTGTAAAGGGGCGGGGCGGGAGCCAAGGCGACAATATCGCCCGAACCGACGTGTCCCGCCGAGCGGATGAGGAGGGGGTGATTGGTCCTCGCGACAGCGATGCCGTCGGGGAAATCCCTGCCCGAGGGACTTGCGGCAGGCTCGACATATACCTCCATCTCGGTATCGAAGTCAATGGGGCGGAGCGAGGGGTTGAGATAATAGGCATACCTGCGGTCGCCGCCGGGGGTGAGCGGGAGTGTCAGCTTGCGGGTTCCGGCTATGATGGTCATTTCGACCGCCTCGGGATGGGGATAGGTCACAAGCGGCGAGATGCGCAGGGAGTTGAACTCGTGCTCGGTAAACGCCTTGACCACCGAAGACCCGTCGAGAAATGTTATCTTGACAGCAGTGGGGAGTGTTGCCGCCCCGAATGTCTTGTGGCGCACGGCCAGCTCGCGCACACGGAAACCGTTGAAACGCACTGAACGGAGGTTGCCCCACACCACCGTGTCGCCCGAGTCGACAACCGCCGCCGCCGAGAGGGTATGGGGCGAAGAAAACTCACGCTCGATAACGTCGGCCACGGGAACGACCTCGGTTTCAAGCATTTTCACAAACTGGCGCAACTGCCGGCGGGTGTCATAGAGAGATGGCTGGTAAATTATACCCTCGTTGCCGTCCAGCTTCACGGCCACGGATTCGGCCAAGGTCCCGAAACGGTCCAATGTGCCGACGGCGCGGCGGTGGAGCATCGTGCCGGGCGCGGCGGGGAAGTTTCCGGGCACGACCCCGGGCGCGGTGAGCGACAGTCGGCCCGTGGAGGGGGTGAATGATTCCCAGCGGGCAGTCACCTTCATCGACGGGTCGACGGGGTGGAGCTGCGGAGAGACCTCGATGCCGACGGTGCCGATGCCGTCCCACATATCCTCGACCTCGGCCGACGGGAACCTGAGGCTGACGCGGAAGGCCATAGCGGTCAGCGACGCGCCCTGAAGGGATGAAAACCCGTCGCCGGCGGCCTCCATCCCGACCGTCGTGGCCTGAATGCCAGAATCATGCCCGAGCATTATGGGACCCGAAGTATAGACGGTGCGGCCACTGAAATCGGTGAGATTCCAGCGGACCATGACAGGCATGATATAGGCTCCGTCGGCCGCGGCCGCATCGCTGATGCGGCAGTAGGCATCAAGATAGTCGGCGGTGAGGGTGTCGATATCGGCGGCGACAAGTGACGACGAGCGTGAATTGTAGACCCCGCGCAGCTGACGTGAGGGCATCTGAGCGGTGACGGCCCCGATGTCGACGGTGGAGATAATGGGGATAGCGAATGCCGTGTCTTTTTCCACGACCCATCGGCCCGACGGATCCAAGTTTATGACCATCGGAGGGTTGTCGGGAATCATGACGATGAAACCGGCGCGTGCACTGTAGGCGCACGAAGGGGGGCGGGGAACATCGGCGACCTTGGTCTCGGTGCCATTATAGAGAACCCACAGAGAGTTGCCGCGCACGACGAGAAGGGAGCGCGTGCCGTCGCTGTGGGGATAGACAGAGAGCGGCGCGCCACCGTTTTCCGTAACAGTAACCGGGTCGCTGACAGGCATAAAGCGTCCGTTGCCGTCGGAGGCAAGGTTGTGGCACACCTCGACGTTTTCGCCCAGATAGCGGGCGGGAGCGTTAAAAAAGTTCTTTTTCTTTTCCATAGATGATTCTTGTTTTTTCCGCAAAATTACATCATGAAAAAGGGGGGTGTAATGCGATAATGTCGCTTTGTTAGATTCATAATGCATAAAACCTTTTACAATTGAAAATTGACAATTTTTAATTCGCCATTTAGATTATTTATTAATAGATTTTTAGCAAAATGTTGTGTGTGTCAAAAAAAATATGTAATTTTGTCACACTTTTCATGCAAAATAATACATTATCATATTATACTACTCCAAATGGAAAAAATTGATAATCTTGACCGCAAAATACTTGAAATTATAATGCGTAATGCCCGCATCGCGTCAAAAGACGTAGCCAAAGATTGCGGAGTTTCACGCGCGGCCATCCATCAGCGCATCCAGCGCATGATCGACCTCAACGTCATCACGGGGTCGGGATACACGGTAGACCCGAAAGTACTCGGTTTCCGCACCTGCACCTATATCGGCGTCAACCTTGAACGCGGCGCGCTGTACCGCGACGTTGTTCCCGAGCTTGAAAAAATCCCCGAAGTAGTGGAGTGCCATTTCACCACCGGCCCTTACACGATGCTTATCAAGCTCTATGCCCGCGACAACGAGCACCTGATGGAGCTGCTTAACGACAAAATTCAGAATATCAAGGGTGTGACCGGGACCGAGACCCTTATCTCTCTCGACCACAGCATCCACCGCGAGATGCCGGTGTGCTACACTTGAACAGATAACAAATAACAAATAACAAATAACAGATAACAGATAACAGATAACAAATAGCAGACAAAAGATGGCTGACAGCTGCGTCGGCCATCTTTTGTCTGTTATTTTTTCTTTTTCATTTTTTATTTCTTATTTTTGCAATGTTAATCTCTTATATCACATTTTTGCATGAGAAATAAATTTTTACTGGCGTTTTTTGCCGTGGTGGGCTTTGCCCTATGCGCAGTGGCTGAAAGACCACAACGCGCGCTTCCGACATCAGCCGAGTCGAGCCGGATGTTCCGAAAGGCACGTCCCTCCTCGCGGGCAGGATTGCCGCTGATGCGCAACACGACGGTGCGTCTTTCCGGGATAGCGTCCAATGGCGCGGAGTCACAGGGTGTCGAAATCGACGGCATCGACCTGCGCGGCTATCTGTGTTATTCATCAACAGGGACATGGGGTTTCTACCGCATCCCCACGACCGGGGATGAATCGCCCGGACTTCTGCACGCCATAAATATTTACCGTGCCCGCAGCGGCACACTCGTGGGTGATACCTATTATATAGCTGAAGAGGTCGACAACGGCGAACTCGACGGAGAAAGATACTATATCTATTCGTTCAATCCCGAGACATGGGAGGTAATCGACAAGCGCGAGACCGAATACACGCGCATGGCCTCGGATTTGGCTACCGACCCGGTGACAGGAAAGACCTACGGCTGTTTCTACAAGACGAGGGAAAGCTCCAACGGCGAGGTGACATCGTGGGTATTCGGCACAATCGACTACGAAACGCTCGAAGTAACCGAGATTTCCGAGCCGTTCACCCGCCAGTGGATCAGCTGTGCGATAGATGCCGACGGCACAATGTATGCCATTGATTACTACGGTGTTCTGCACAGAGTCGACAAGACAACCGGAACCAAGACCCGCATCGGGTCGACAGGGTTAAACTTTGTCAGCGGCGGTATCACCTTCAACCAGTCGGCAGCCATCGACCCGGTAACGGGCAGGATGTTTGCATCGTGTGACAAATACATGGAGGGGGATTATATCTACGAAATCGACAAGGCGACGGGCAAGGCGACGCTTGTCTACACATTTGCCGACGACTTTATCCCTCAGGGACTTTATATCCCGGCGCGCCCCGCTGCCGACGATGCCCCGGCAGCCGTGGCCGACCTGACGCTCAATGTCGAAGGCGCGTCGCTCTCGGGCGAGGCAGTGTTCACCGCACCCGACAAGGCATTTGGTGGCAGCGCGCTCGAAGGCCCGCTGAAATGGAGCGTAATCGTCAACGAGACGGCAGTGTCAAGCGCGGCGGCAGCACCGGGCGAGAAAGTGACTGTCCCCGTGGAGGTATCCTCGGCAGGCGAGCACATCGTGACCGTCATCATGTCCAATGACGGCGGCAACAGTCCCAAGGCACAGGTGAGACGCTACTTCGGCAACGACACCCCGTCGACCCCGTCGGTGACACTCGCCCGCGACGGCGGGAACTTCGTGGTGTCATGGAATGCCGTCACCACGGGCATCCATGACGGGTATGTCGACAGCGACAACATGACCTATACCGTCACCCGCCACCCCGACAATATTACCGTGGCCCGCGACATAAGGGAGACAACCGTCACCGACCCTGTCGCCAAGCCTGACAACATGACCCCTTACAGTTACAGCGTCACCGCCACAGCCGCAGGACTGACCTCGGCGGCGGGAACCACGGCCCGTTACCCTCTCGGAGAGATTCGGCCCCCCTACAAGGCTGATTTCGAGGCTGCTGACGCTCTCGATTTCTACACCGTCATCGACGGCAACAACGACGGCCGCCGGTGGAGCGCCATCGACGGATGCCTGAGGCTGCCGACAGCCTTTGAAAGCGATGCCGACGACTGGGCCGTCACCCCGCCGCTGCGCCTCGAAAAGGGAAAACGCTACCGGGTGACTTTCCTGACATGGTCACACAGCAACAATGGTTACACCGAGCGGATGGAGGTCAAGTGGGGCGCCGCTCCGACTCCCGAGGGGATGACCGAGTATATCCTCGACCGCACCGACATCGACTGCACGGGCGACAACCCCTATCTGATCGAAGACTACATCGTGCCCGAGCAGGACGGCGTGTACTATGTCGGGTTCCACGGAATCAGCGACGTTAACACGATGTTCCTGTATGTCTACAACTTTGAGATTGCCGAGGGGATGAAATCCAACGCCCCCGACGCTGTCACCGGCCTCGCCGCAACCCCCGACCCCGATGGCAAGATGAAGGCCCACCTGTCGTTCACCCTTCCGTCGACTGACATCGACGGCAACCCCTTGGAGGAACTCTCCAAGGTCGATGTCTACCGCGACCGCGAGCTTGTAGCGACGCTGACCGACAACCTTGTACCGGGCAATGAAATCAGATATACCGACGAGGTTTCCGGTAACGAAGGAGCCTACATCTACCGCGTGACACCCTACTCGGCGGCAGGCGGCGTGGGCCTTCCCACCGACGTGGCCGTCTATGTCGGTGTCAACATCCCGGGCCGTGTCGAGAACATCGTTGTCACCGAGAGCAACGGCGACGGCGAGGTGACCCTGACATGGGAGGCGCCGAAGACCGACATCAACGGCTATCCCATCGCGCCTGAAATCATCAGCTACGACATCTATGACATCACGATGCCCAACGACCCGTGGGTAGTGGCCACCGACCTCAAGACGCTGACCCATACCTATACCTACCTCAACCCGGGTGCGCGGCAGATGCTGGGGCAGTGGAGCATCGTAGCCAAAACGACGGCGGGCAGCGGCTCGGCGCGCGCCTCTCAATTCCTCCCGGCAGGAACCCCCTACCCTACCCCCTACCGCGAATCGTGGGCCAACGCCGAGGTGCATTATGTCCTGTACTCGCAGGGGGTGCGCGGCGACGCGCGCTGGGACATACTTGACGACAGCAAGGGAATCGCCGCGCAGGACGGCGACAACGGGTATGCCGGATGCGCAGCCTCGACCGAAAACTATTCGGCCATCCTCGGGATGGGCAAAATCCTCATTCCGGCCGTGAACCCCGGGGTGACATTCTATACTTACAACGTGGAGGCGGGAGCCGAAAACCTCAACACCCTCGCGCTCGAAGTGAACGCGGGCAACGGCTGGGAAACCGTCACCACGGTGACCATGAAGGACCTGCCGCTCAAAAACGCGTGGAACCGCGTCACAGTCTCGCTTGCCGACTATGCCGGGAAACCAGTCCAGATGCGTTTTGTCGCCACGACCAAGACTTATGCCTCGACATGGCTCGACAACCTCGTCATCGACTCGATGCACCCCGTCAACCTGACGGCCACGACTGTCACCGCGCCCGCCGAGGCTGTTCCCGGCGAGGAATATGACGTGACGGTGTGGATTGAGAACAACGGCATGCAGCCGAGCGGAATCTACTCGGTCGAGCTGTTCCGTGGCGATGAGCGCATAGGAGCCGAGGTCATCGAGACCCCGATTCAGAGCGGAAGCCGCGCGACGGTCAAGTTTGCCGACTCGCTCACCCCCATGTCGCCCGACAAGACAGTCTACTATGCCCGCGTGACAACCGAGGATGACGCGGTCGAAGATGACGACATCTCGCCCGAGGTGACCGTTGCGCGCGTCGACCCGATTTATCCCGTGCCCGTGTCGCTTACAGCCGAGAGTGACGGCGAGACAATCACGCTGTCGTGGGATGAGCCTGACAGCAAGTCGTTCATCCACCCCGTGACCGAGGACTTCGAGAGCGCGACCCCCTATGTTGTCAGCAGCGTCGAGGGCTGGACCTTCATCGATGCCGACGGCGCGGAAATCTACGGAATCCAAGGCTGGGATTATCCCGGCAACCGGCAGCCGGCCGCCTACACGGTGCTGAATGCCGCCGACTCGCCCTCGGAGGATATTTACAGCGCCCACAGCGGCAACCAGTATCTGATGTCGATGGCCGCCGTTGTGTCGCCCCGCGTGAACCACAACGACGACTGGGCCATCTCCCCGCTCCTTTCGGGCGGCGAGCAAACGGTTTCGTTCTACGCCATGACATTCGCACCGTCGCAAGAGGGTGGTTACGAGCAGTTTGAGGTCTACTATTCGACCACCGGCACCGCCATCAAGGATTTTGTTAAAATCAGCGGCCGGTATCCGGTCAACGTGCCGATGACATGGACCCGGTTCTCTTACCGCCTGCCCGAGGGGGCGAAATATTTCGCCATCCGCTGTGTGTCGGCCGACGTGTTCATGCTCTTTATCGACGACGTTACATTCACCCCCGCCGACGGTGACAGGACCCTCGACCTGAAGGGTTACAACATCTTCCGCGACGGCGTGAAACTCAACGACGAGCCTGTTGCCGAGAGGAGATTTGCCGACAAGGTCAGCGACGATGACACTCATTCCTATGTCGTCACCGCCGTCTATGACACCTATGGCGAGTCGGCAGCGTCCAACCCCGTCACCCTTTCGCGCAGCGGCATCGCCGATGTCACCGCCGGGGGAATCAGCGTGACAGGCAGCCGCGGCAATATTGTCATTACAGGTGCCGACGGAATGGCGGTGACAGTCGTCACCCCCGACGGCCGCACAGCCGCGTCGCTCACGGCGACCGCCGAGACAGCCGTCGCCGCCCGCCCGGGTCTCTACATCGTCAAGGCAGGGCCGGTTGTCAAGAAAGTGATCGTGAAGTAATTATTTCCATAAGAGGGTGTTTCATAACAAATGTAATGAAACGCCCTCTAAATCATTGACACAAGGGTCGGTATGACACAATAATCATACCGGCCCTTACGTTTTTAATGAAGATAATCTGTCTTACCTAAATACACCCTATGAACCTAAGATACCCTCTCATTTTCTGCATTCTTGCCGCCGCTGTGGCAGGCGCTACCGAGACCCGCGAGCGTGTCAGCATCGACAAGGGATGGAAATTTGCCTTCGGCAACGCCGCGTCGCCCGAAAAAGATTTCGGCGCGGGAACCGAATATTTCAACTATCTGACCAAGGCAGCCTCGATACACAATACGGGACCCTACGCGACCGAGTTCAATGACTCGGCATGGGTTACGGTCGACCTGCCCCATGACTTTGTCGTCGACCTGCCGTTTGACTCCGTCGCGAGCCACAGTCACGGCTACAAGACTGTCGGGTACCGCTATCCCGAGACCTCGGTGGGATGGTACCGCAAGGAAATCGACATCCCGGCTGCCGACTCGACGATGCGCGTCGCGGTTGCCTTTGACGGTATTTTCCGCGACTCGAAGGTGTGGTTCAACGGTTTTTACCTCGGTGGCGAACCGAGCGGCTATACCTCGCGCAGCTACGACGTGACCCCCTATGTCAACCTTGGAGGGAAGAATGTCATCACCGTGCGCAGCGATGCGACGCTTGAGGAGGGGTGGTTCTACGAAGGAGGGGGCATCTACCGCCACGCGTGGCTCGAAAAGACACCCCGCACGGCCATTGCCCGCAACAGCATCCGCATCCTCCCCGATTTTGACAATTACCACCCGGGCGAGCCGCTCGGGGTAATCGTCAGGGCCGATGCCGATGACAGAGAGCAGCACGCCGAGGGCAATTATCCCTACCTGAATCTGGATGTCAGTGTCGTTGACAGCGAGGGCCGCAACGTGGCCGAGTGTTCCGACATCGGTATTGACAACCTTATGCAGTCATGGGTGACAATTGAAAATCCCGAGCTGTGGTCGCCGGAGAATCCCGCATTATATGATGTGGTGGTCAGCCTTGTCGACAACACCGCCGGAAAGGTTCTCGACCGCGTGACTGTCAGGACCGGTTTCCGCGACCTGCGCTGGGATGCCGACAGCGGGCTTTTTGTCAACAACCGTCCTGTCAAGCTCCACGGTGTCAACATGCATCAGGACCACGCGGGAGTGGGTGCGGGAATCCCTGACGCGCTCAACGTGTACCGGCTGAAAGAATTGAAAAAATATGGCGTGAACGCCTACCGTGCCTCCCACAACCCCATGACTCCCGAAGTCCTTGCGGCGTGTGACTCGCTGGGTATCCTCGTAATCGAGGAGGCGCGCCTGATGGGTATCAACGACGAGCATGTCAGGCAGTTGCGCGCCATGATTGACCGCGACCGCAACCATCCGTCGGTCATCCTGTGGAGCGTGGGCAACGAGGAGTGGGGCATCGAGTGGAATGACAAGGGCGAGCGCATCGCCAAGGAGCTCGTGCCGATAGTCAACCGCCTCGACCCGACGCGCAAGATGACCGTAGCGTCGAGCGGAGGCCCCAACGTGCTTGTTCCGGCCCAAGTGGCGGGTTACAACTATATCATGCAGCACCCGGTCGACGAGCATCGCCGCAATTACCCGCAGCGCGTGGCTTACGGGTCAGAGGAAACCTCGGGGGCCGGGACACGCGGGGTATATTTCGACAACCCCGCCGAGCCGGGCCACATGCAGTCGCTCAACCGTGTGCCCGACGAGAAGGACGGGTATGTCAACCGCATCGAGAGAGGCTGGAAATTCTATGACGAGCGCCCGTGGCTGGCGGGACTGTTCTATTGGACCGGATTTGACTACCGCGGCGAGCCTAACCCTCTGAAATATCCCGCTACGGGGTCAGAATTCGGGTTGCTCGACTATTGCGGTTTCCCCAAGGACGAGGCTTACTACCTCAAGGCATGGTGGACCGACGAGCCTGTCCTGCACATCCTCCCCCACTGGAATCTCGAAGGCCACGAGGGGGAAACGGTTCCGGTGTGGGTCTACGGCAACTGTGACGAGGTGGAGCTGATTGTCAACGGCAAGAACCTCGGTCGCAAAAAGATGCCGCGCAACGGCCATCTGTCGTGGGACGCAGTATACCGTCCGGGCAAAGTGACCGCCCGAGGCTATCGCGACGGCAAGCGTGTCATGACGAGCACGGTCGAGACCGTCGGCAAGGCGGCCAAGATGAACGCCGAGGTCGTGGCTCCCGTAGCCGGGGATAATTTCCGGGTGGTCAACATCAGCCTCTCTGATGACAAGGGGCGTTTTGCCCCGACAGCGTGTGACAATGTCACCGTCACCATTCCCGAGGGCACGATTGTGGGCGCGGGCAACGGAGACCCGGCGTTTCGCGGCACCGAGCGTCCCGCCCCGGGCGAGGATGCGCGTTCATTCACCATCCCGGCCTTCAACGGCCTTGTCCAGTTCCTTGTCAACGCCCCCGCCGGTACGGTGGCGACAGTCACATCTCCCGGCCTTAAACCGCTTGAAATCACTTTATAACAGCTGATTTTATTACAGCCTAATCAGCCGTAGTGGCAAAATCAGGTAAAGACTGCCCCGAGTGGAGCGGTCTTTACCTTTTTTAACATCCCGATACATTGTATTTTCACAATCATTGTTGTAATTTTGCAACACGTTCAACAATCCAAATATCCATAATTATAATGCATGACCTTATCCTACAACGAAACAGCGACTTTCTCGCGGCAACCCGTCAGGTAATCGCCGCCATGAAAACCACCCCCGGCAATGACGAGATGACATGGGGGGAAATCTCGCGTCAAGCCGCGCTGAGACCTGCGCCGGCCTACTATGTGACCTATGAATATGCCCTGCGTGTGATACGCGTGTTGCGCCACGGGCGCATGGGGTTGCGGCGCGACCGACGGCGCGAGATGTTTGAAGAAATCAACCGAAAGGTGACCGCGGTACAGAACGCCACGGGGGCATCCCTCCCCTCGGCTCTCGACTATGTGCTGAAAAACTGTCCCGCGTCGCAATTTTTCATCAGTCCGGCAACCGCCGTGAGACTTACCCAGAAGATATTGAAAAAATACAAAACCGTGACAAAATGACCTACACACTTTCCCTCAACAACATCCTCGACACGCTCTATGCGATGGCCGCGCTCCACACCCTCACGACCGACTCGCCCGAGCCGATACTCGACCCCGACCGCAGCGGGCCGGTCAGATTGATTGTGCGCAACGCATTTGCCGACGTGTGCCTGCGCCTCGTCCACCACATCGTTGACTGTAACCTCGACGGCGAGACATCTTCTACCGACAACAGCGAGACCCCGCCGACCGATGATTCCGACATCATGATGTCGCTAACCCTCGCGCTGCCGCGCGACTTCAACCCCTCGATGCACGGTGTCCTGCGCCGCAACCTCGAACAGGCGGTCGCCCTCACCGCCCTTGCCACAATCCTGTTCTCACAGAACGACACCGACCGGGCCGAAACCACCCTCGCCACCGCCTCGGGCCACATCTCTGCGGCCTCATCGCTCCTGACAGCGCGCAAGTACACCCCCATAAGGTGGATTTGACAGAAAAAACTCAGGAGGGAGTTGTTAATCCGTAAGGATTATTCTTTTGAATAGCCGGGGGTTGCGGTTTCGCAACCCCCGGAAACATGCGTAGAATAAATAAAATCTGTAAAGATTTTTCAATCACGTCGCATCATGAAAAATCTTTACAGATTTTATTTTTAATTCGTTAATCTACCGTAGGTTGCGCAAGCGCAACCTACGGCTATTCATGGATGCAATCTTGTCAGATTGCTATTGCGCCACATTACATCTCGATGCGATTATCGAGTTTTGCAACACTCTCCTGTAAATCGGGGGGACACTGTTATTTAAAGATATAAATCCCCGTAGGAAAGCTTGACATCGTTGACCATGAGCTTGATGCGCTGTTCCTCGCTTTTGGGGCATATCAGCAGCACGTCGCCCGCATCGGCGATGATATAATCTTTGAGACCGTCCACGACAACGAGCTTGTCACCTTTCACCGCAAAGATATTCCCGGTCGACTCATAGGCAAGAACCTTGCAGTTCTGAGTGACATTAGCATCCCGGTTTTTGGGCGAATTGTCATAGAGCGCGCTCCATGTGCCGAGGTCGTTCCACCCGAAGCTGACACACTGGACATAAACGTTGTCGGCCTTCTCCATGACAGCGAAGTCAATTGAAATCGCCGGACTGGATGCAAAGTTGGCGTCGATGAAGGCTGTCTCGGCAGGGGTTCCGAAGTCGGCTTTTCCATAGTCAAACAGGTTGGCGAGGTCGGGAACATACTTGTGTATCGCCTCTATTATAGTGGAAGCCTTCCAAAGGAAGATGCCCGAATTCCAGAAAAACTCTCCGCTTTCAAGAAACACTTTTGCCAGTTCGAGGTTGGGTTTCTCGGTAAAAGTCTTTACCCTCAGGATACCTTGCTCGGCTTCTTCGCCGATCTGGATGTATCCGTAGCCGGTCTCGGGACGCGTGGGGTTGATGCCGAATGTCAGGAGAGCGTCGTTGCGTTCCACAAAGTCAAACCCTGTCAGGACGCAATGTTCAAAGACATTCTCGTTGGTAATCAGGTGGTCGCTCGGTGTCACAATCATCGAAGCCTCGGGGTCGCGGGCAATGATGTGGTATGCCGCCCAAGCAATGCAAGGAGCGGTATTGCGGCGCGCCGGTTCCAGCAGGATATTGGACGGGTCAAGGTCGGGAAGCTGCTCCTTTACAAGCGGCGCATACCGCTCGTTGGTGACCACGATCACATTCTCGCGCGGAACGACAGGGAGAATGCGGTCGTAGGACATCTGCAACAGCGTGCGTCCCGTGCCGAAAAAGTCAATAAATTGCTTGGGACGGTCAGCACGGCTGTAAGGCCAAAAACGACTTCCGACACCACCACACATTATCACGCAATATCTATGGTTTTTCTCTGACATAACAGTAGGTTTTTCAATTTGAACCGCTAAGATACAACAACCCCCGTGTATTTCCAAATTTTTTCAAGCTAACATTTCCACGGGTCAATTATAAGAGGGTGTTTCACAACAAATGTCAATCCAAAGCAGTAGTATCTTTCAGCTAACTCGTTATTACATAGAGGGAGCGTAGCTGTGGCTTAATCTTATGCTTTTAATATTTATTTGACTGACCCATTAGGCTCATATACAAGTATTTCAACATCATCAAGAACCCCGAGCGTTGTCTCAATCATCTTTTTTACAACACCCCAGTCGAGACCGCCGTTACCACATCCAAGCGCAGGTATGGCGATATTTTTAATATTTTTTGCTGCAATAATTCTTGACAAATCGACAAAACCCTCCTCAACATATTCAAGCTGAGACGGACTGCGCCAATGTTTCTTTGTCGGAAAGTTAATGATAATCTTGTTTTCACCATCTATCATGCTTCTCTCCTCAGAAACAAACATTCTTCCCACAACAACTTCCCCATGACGGCATGCATTGCGATAGGCAGCATAATTACCGGGGAAACGCTCCTTGAATTGCAGAGCGATTCCTTTGCCCATCACGCCCACAGTGTTCACAGTGTTCACCAATGCCTCGACTGGAGCTGATAATAAATCCCCTTTTACAAACTTTATCATGGGTAAAATATTTATGGTTTACATCTACTTAACTTTTGTTATAAAACACCCTTTTATCAAAATGTACCATTCTGAACAGATATATCTTGTACAAGTCCATAGCTCAATAATCGCTGAAAAGTTTTGGCTTGATGACGATGCCGACGCGGAGCTGGGAATGGAATTCCTTGTAGGCAAGGAGACCCTCGCCGTAGCCGTTGTAGTATTGCATGAAGATATACTGGTTGTCGCGCGGGAAGATGCGGTAGCTGAACTCAAGGGCGGTGTTGTAGTTCTGTTTCCAGCCTCGGCGCTTGGTCAGGATGACCGACGCGCCCCAGCGCGAGTTGGTCGACATGAAGGATGTCCCCACCTGATAGATGCCGCAGTAGTCAAGGATGTCGCGGTTGTTCTGCCCGTCGACTATGGGAATCCAGAATTTGCCGTGAACGGTTATGCGGGGGTCAATCATGATGCTGCCGCCGAGCGACACCTTGTTCCACGACCGCGATTCTATCCCGTCGCGCCCGTTGCTCTCATGCTCAAGCACAAGGTTGACTTTCCCGACAAACCGGTTTTTGACAAACAGCGGCTTGGTCAGCCCTATACCGGGATTGAAATTGAGGTCGGTCATCGGCATCGAGTTTTCAAGCACGTTCCAGAAACACTTCTGCGTATAGAAAAGAAACAGGTAGGTTCCCAGCGGCAGAGTGCTGCGCGTGAGTCGCTGCGCTATCGAAATCTGGAACTTTATATTGGTGTTTTCCTTGGTGATGCGCTGCCCTATCGCGGGACCGAAGATGAAATAATTGTCCTTGTACAGTCCGAAATAAGGCCCTTTGTCAAATGCCTGACGGATACTGTCGCTGTCGACGTTCCCGACATTGTCAGACACAATCTGTCCCGACGCGGAAAACACCGCACCGGCAAGCGCGACAACCGTAACGGCCAATATCTTGAAGAATCGTTCCATAATCCGTGGCAAAGATAAGTAAACTTTAGGAATTAATAGCTAACTTTGCATATCTAAGAGGTTGTTTAAAAACAAATATGAATCCAAAGTCCGTTTACGCGAGTCGGATTTGTTATTAAACAACCTCTAAGTACCCTATTTTTCCAAGTTATGAGCATTTTAAGAAATCTGTTCTACATAATTGCCGCGATAACACTGACGGCTTGCGGCAACAAGGATGAATTTACCGTCAACTGCGAAATCGAGGGCCTCGGATCCCGTGGCGTAGAGATGGTATATTGCAACCGCAGCATCCGCAAGGTGCCGGGACACCCTTCGGACGGCAAAGTCACGTTTAAAGGGGATTCTCCCGACCCGACGCTCGTCGAGGTCTTCACCCTTGACCACGAACCGCTGTTCAACGCGGTGGTTTCCAACGGCGAGAGCCTTGATGTCAAGATGAAACTTGACAATCCGCGCGACATCACCATCAAGGGCAACGACACGTCGCGCGACATGGCCGACTTTGTCCGCGCCAACGACTCGATTATCGCTTCGGGCGACATCGCCGCCGTCAACCGCATCGTCGCGGCACAAATCGCCTCACACCCTGACCGCATATCATCCACTGCCCTGCTCATCACGCGGTTCCATGCGCCGGGATACGAGATTCTTGCCGACTCGCTGCTCAACCTCATCTCGCCCGAGGCCCGGCCGGTATCTCTCGTTCAGAGTTTTTCAACCGTGACTGCCGAACAGATTATGTCGGCGGCGCGCGGCGAGGTCAAGCCGATGACACTGTGGTGCGGGCGCGACACTATCGCCAAATTTTTTCCTTCCTACCAGTCCTACGGCCTGCTGGTCTTCGTGTCGGGACGCAAAAACGACTCGATAACCTCGCGCCTGCATGCCTTGGGCGACAGTGCCGACAAGCGCCGTCTCGCAATTCTCGAAATCTCGCTTGACCGCGACAGCGCGACTTGGCGGCAGTCGATAGAGAAAGACAGCGCGACTTGGATGCAGGCGTGGACTCCCGGCGGCGCGTCGGGTCCCGCTATCCGCAGCCTCGCCATCCCGCGCACACCCTTCTTCATCGTCACCGACTCCACTTCTCACCAAGTCTATCGCGGCTCGTCGATAACACAAGCGGCAAAAGAAATAAAATATAGCAGATAAAAAATTCTGTGCCTCCAAGGCAATCTGCTATTTTTTGTCTGTTATCTGTCATCTGTTATCATCTGTCTTTTTTTATTTATTATTTTTTATCTGTCAACATGCTTGAAAAGACCTACGGAGCTGCTGTCCAAGGCATTGACGCTATTGTTGTCACCATAGAGGTCGCCGTCGAGAGCGGTGCCATGTTCTGTCTCGTCGGCCTCGCCGACACGGCTGTCAAAGAGAGTTACCAGCGCGTCCTGTCGGCCATCACGCAGACCGGCTTGAAATTTCCGCGCGCCCGCGTGGTCATCAACATGGCGCCCGCCGATGTCAAGAAAGAGGGAGCGGCCTATGACCTGCCTATAGCCTTGGGCATTCTCGCGGCATCGGGGCAGATAAAGTGTACCGAACCTCTTGATCGCTACATGATTATGGGCGAATTGTCACTCGACGGGTCGGTGCTGCCGGTGCGCGGCGCGTTGCCGATGGCGATAAAGGCGCGCCAACTCGGTTTCAAGGGCATGATTGTGCCGTGCGACAATGTTTCGGAAGCCGCCGTGGTCAACAATCTCGATGTCTACGGCGTGTCGTCGCTTGCCGAGGTCGTCGGGTTCATGACCGGCACCATGCAGCTTTCGCCGACAGTCATCAACACCCGCGAGGAATTCAACCGCGCCGCCACAGTCTTTGATGTCGATTTCAGCGAGGTCAAGGGTCAGGAAACGGTAAAGAGAGCCTTTGAGGTAGCGTGTGCAGGCGGTCACAACATCCTGCTCGTCGGCCCTCCCGGGGCAGGAAAATCGATGATGGCCAAGCGGTTGCCCACCATAATGCCCCCGCTGACACTGGCCGAGGCCCTCGAAACGACCAAAATTCACTCGGTGGCCGGGAAACTCAAGAGCGGCTCACGCCTGATGACGCGCCGTCCCTTCCGCTCGCCCCACCACACCATCTCTCCCGTCGCCCTCGTCGGGGGCGGCTCCAACCCTGTTCCCGGGGAAATTTCCCTCGCCCACAACGGGGTGTTGTTTCTCGACGAATTTCCTGAATTTTCGCGGCCGGTCCTCGAAGTGATGCGCCAGCCTCTCGAAGACCGCCACATCACCATCGCCCGCGCCAAATATACCATTGACTACCCTGCAGGGTTCATGCTCGTGGCCAGTATGAACCCGTGTCCCTGCGGCTATTACAACCATCCCTCCAAGGAGTGTATCTGCGCGCCGGGACAGGTTCAGAAATACATGAACCGCATATCGGGGCCGTTGCTTGACCGCATCGACCTGCAGGTCGAGATTCTCCCGGTTCCGTTTGAGGAACTGTCGTCGGCCCGCCAAGGGGAAAGCAGCGACTCGATACGCGCCCGCGTCATCGCCGCCCGCGAGATACAGGCCGCGCGGTTTGCTGCCGAGAAAGGCGTCCACTGCAACGCGCAGATGAACACCCGCCTGCTCAACCTCCACGCCCCGCTGTCGGCCGAGTGCATGAAAATCCTGCGCGAAGCGATGACCAAGTGGGACATGAGCGCCCGCGCCTATGACCGCATCCTCAAAGTGGCCCGTACCATCGCCGACCTCGACGCATCGGCCGCCATCCTCCCCCACCACCTCAACGAGGCTATCTCCTACCGCAACCTCGACCGCGCCTCGTGGGGCGCCTCGGTCCAAAAACTCCCCTTCTGATCCCGTCCTGTTATCAATCGAGCTTAAATCCGAGGCCGAGATGCTTAAAGGTAAATTTATTCTAATCACTCCCGAGAAATTTCCTGACCGTTACAAACCAACCGGCCATAATTTTCAGCTCTGTGAGCAAGGACGATTACTCATCATTTCGTATCCTTCACTTGACTCAACTACCCTCCTTTCACGAAAACATTGCATAGATATGAATCATCTTGCCGAGAGAATCGTCATGATGACTCAATAGTCACAATTTATTCAACATCTGTTATTGGTTAATATTGTGACAGTCGCTAATTTTGCAATATTAAAACAGAAACAGACCGCATCATATTTCTTGACTATCTGCGTGTAATAGCCTGCTTCATGGTGGTGATGGTACATGCCTGTGAATTTTACTATTGCAACGAGGCCGGGGCGATACTTGCCAATGACACCGACCGGTTGTGGGTGTCGCTTATCGACGGGGCATTCCGCCAGTCGGTACCGCTTTTCGTAATGGCATCGTCATTTCTTCTCGTTCCGCTGACAACCGGTGCCACGACATTTTTCAAGCGGCGATTTTCGCGTGTGTTAGTCCCGTTTATCGTGTGGTCGCTGCTCTATGCCGTCGTGCCGGTGCTGACAGGCAGCATCAGCGGTGACATCTGGCAACGCGTGACGACCATCCTTTATACAGCCAACATCGACAGCGGACACCTGTGGTTCATCTACATGCTCATCGGTGTCTACCTCGTTATGCCGGTCATATCCCCTTGGATAAACCAAGTGTCGAAACGCGGCGAGGAGATGTTTCTCGCAATATGGTTTCTGAGCACGTTCACCGGCTATATGATGCACATCTTCATCCTCGTTTTCATGCAGCAATGGATCGCGCCCCACTTCCCGACCCTCCCGGCCATCCTGCTCGTCGGCACGGCCACCTTCCTTGCCTGCATCCTCGTCAGCCGCCTCATCTCGCTCATCCCCTTCTCAAAGTGGATTATAGGGTGAAAAAACTTTGGACAGATTGATTTATATCACTACCTTTGCGATATGAATCACGCTCATAAACCGACCTATTCCAAATCATTATTTGACATCTGGCTGGCGATTGTAACAATACTTTATATTGTTGTGTTTGCCTTGACTCCGATGTCACTGGACGAAGCCCTTGAAACGACCAAAATACACTCGGTGGCCGGAAAACTCAAGAGCGGTTCAAGCCTTATGACGCACCACCCCCTCCGCTCACCCCACCACACCATCTCACCCGTCGCCCTTGTCGGGGGTGGCTCCAACCCGGTTTCCGGGGAAATTTCCCTCGCCCACAACGGGGTGTTGTTTCTCGACGAATTTCCTGAATTTTCGCGGCCCGTCCTCGAAGTGATGCGCCAGCCTCTCGAAGACCGACACATCACCATCGCCCGCGCCTATGACCGCATCCTCAAAGTGGCCCGTACCATCGCCGACATCAACGCATCGGCCGCCATCCTCCCCCACCACCTCAACAAGGCTATCTCCTGCCGTAACGTGGGGCGCCGCATCCAGCCAGCACAACCCGCACAATTAACCGAAATTTATAGTCAACCGTAAACGCACAACGGCATGCATAAAGTATACACAGAAAATATTTTTTCACATAAAAGCTTTATAGCAGGAGTATTCTGTCTATATATTGTTTCGTTCTTATTCATTACGATAACCATAGGTTATCTTTTAGGTATATCTGTTTCATCGCTGAATCTCCCTTTAGCCGTTATATTATCATCTGTCCTCATTATAAAACAATCGGGTTTAAATATCAGGAATACCTGCCTTGTGATTCTTGAATCCATTGCCGGTATTACCATAATAGGATTTATCATGGCATTCCTTCCTGATTTTTCATCTGACGGGAACTATTATCATCAAGAGAGTGTGATTCTTCAAGTTAACGGATGGAACCCCGTCTATTCTCCCACAGAATTGGATATCTCGATATGGATTAAACATTATGCCAAAGCTCTTGAAGTCACGAGTGCCGGCATTCTTGCGCTAACTCATAACTTGGAGTCATCCAAGGTTATCAACTGGATTCTATATATAGCCTCTGTGCTTATACCTTACAATGCGATAAGAAACCTTGGCTGGTCACGTCGCAAAAGCATTTCAGTCACTATATTACTTTCCTGCAATCCGGTAGTCATTGGCCAACTTTTTACTTTCTTCAATGATTTTGCCATCTATTGTGAACTTGTAATCCTTGTCAGTGTCTTTGCCTTGATTGTCCCATCAGCAGACAAGAAAAATTCACTTTATTTGTGGGGAATAGCTGTAGCAATTACAATACTCGCCATAAATACAAAATTCACTCATTTCATGTTTATCGGAATAGCATGGATTATTTTCGGCATATACTTGATTATCACCCGATATTATGACTTGTTGAAACCTTACCTGGCATTTGGCGTCATATCAGTTCTGTTGGGCGCGGCTGTAACCGGATTCCATCCTTATGTCACCAACATATTGACTGAAAGAAATATATTTTACCCTCTGATCGGTGACAAAAAGGTTGATATTATGTCAGGCAATACCCCTGAGATTTTTAAAGGCAAGAATAGGATTGAAACATTTGTTATCTCCCTTACCTCCATTAAATCTACATGCGATTCTGAATCAAAAATATCAGACGACATATTATCTTATATTTCAAATTATGGATATGGGACGCGTGTAAACGGATTCTCTCCTTTATTTATATTAATACTTGCGCTGTCTATCGCATATGGGTTAAAATATTCATGTAATAGGCGAGCATGGATACTATCAGGTATTTTGTTGTTAACGTGCATAGTTTTTGAACAAAATTGGTGGGCACGCTATTTTCCGTGGATTTGGGCTATTCCGGCAATACTGATTTTGGGGTCAACTGAAACTACGACTAAATCTAAATTGCTGAATCTTATTATCGCCCTTGAAATTCTTGTGGCCACAGCATCAGTTGTCCGCATGGCAGGAGGATGTGTAAGTCGCAAACTGTTTTATGACCGACTGTATGAACAGATGCAGAAGACACCGCTAAAGATAGCCAATCGCACAGCAGTGGTAACTTATAAACTCAATCATAATAATGCGCTATACATAGACGTGCCGATAAGTCAGATTGATTCTCTAAAGGCTGTATCTTATTATGATTATTATTCAAGACATCTTGATATCATTGAGTTACCTGACAGTTTTTATACCGAAATAACCCGGCCAATACTGCTAAACAAATGTATGATGTTAAACAAAAGATTATCTTCAGGTTCAACAAATGAAAGAGACAGCAATTAACATCATAGAGGTTTGCCGCCCGAAACAGTGGCTGAAAAATACATTTATACTTCTCCCCTTATTTTTCGGAGGTCTATTTTTCGAACTATATAGTTTACAACAGACTATATTGACAGCCGTTGCATTTTGTTTTATTGCAAGCGCAATCTACTGTCTCAACGACATAATGGATGTGGATGAAGACAGGCAGCACCCTCAGAAAAAGAATAGACCGTTGGCATCGGGCAGAATATCGGTTAAAACAGAGTATATTATATTTTTCAGTGTATCCTTAATAGGATTTACACTGCTTTTCCTTATTGATATTCCTTTCTCTGCTATCGCTGTTGTCGGAGGATACTATTTATTAAATATAGCTTACTGTCTTATACTCAAAAGGATGGCCATTATTGACATATTTGTGGTTTCCTTAGATTATGTATTAAGAATAATTATAGGCGGGATAGTGGCTGACGTCGCTCTTTCGCCATGGATTGTAATACTAACTTTTTTATTGGCATTATTTATTGTTTTTGCCAAATGTTACGGAGACCTGGAAATCTGTGAAAACACAGGCAATAAGCATCCACGCACAACTTATAACAAAATTTTTTTAATAGTTTTGATGAGCATAACAGCCTCCGTTACTATCGTCAGCTATATAATGTACACAATTTCATCCACACCCCCGTTGCTATACATAACATCGATTTTCGTACTTTTTGGCCTTATAAGATATTTGTACCTATCGTTGGTGATGAACGTATTTTCTTCACCGACGGCAGTTGTTTTTAGCGACAGACCTCTTCAGGCATGCCTGATTATTTGGGTACTTTCATATATAATAATTCTATATGTTCTATGAATTTTTCCAAGATAGCTTTTTTTGACTTTGACGATACAATTATATGTGAGGATTCATTTATTGGATTCTCAAAATATGCCTTGGGCACTAAGAAATACATAATTAGCTTGATATTGTCAATCCCTTATATCGTTTCATGGAAACTTGGAATTATTTCAAATTCACGAGCTAAAGAGATGCTATTTAACCGGATGTTTAAAGGATTGCAACTTGAGACGTTTAACAAGCTCTGCGAGGAATATGCAGGTCGTTTAAAGCCTAATGGCGCTATTTTACATCAAATCAAGCATTTGCAACAACAGGGAGTCGAAATAGTCATCGTCAGCGCAAGTATTCGCAACTGGATTGAACCATTCGCAAAAAGATTGTCAATAAGACATATTATTGCAACTGAGATAGAAATAGAATCAGAAAATAAACTATTGACGGGTAAATTTAACACGCCTAATTGTTTTGGCCCGGAAAAAGTTAACCGCATCCTGCAAATCTTTAATTTAAGGGATACGGAAATTTGGTCTTTTAGTGATTCCATGAGTGACCGTCCTCTTTTCAATATCTCAGACTATCCATTTTTAGTAAGTGGTAATAAGATTTCTCCCCTGTCCCCAATTAAAGATACAGTTGGCACGAAGTGGAAAGCAAAATATAGCCGAGTGATGCGCAACATCAACCACTTCACTTGAAACCGAAATCAAGCTTCTAAACGTGGCCAAGGATGAGTTAGTCAAATTAGACCGATTAGTGCAATATATATAACAATGACTGTTGAAAGAAAATACCTGACTGCTGTACCCGTTTTTAAGTTTTTACTCATACTCGGGGTTGTACTTATTCACAGCAACCCGGCTTCACAAATATGTGACGAAAACGGTAATTGTGGGTTTGTGTTTGTCGATTTCGTAACATCATTCATGCAGACATGTGTCCCCTCGTTTTATATAATATCGGGGTATCTGTTTTTCATAAATATCGGACGTCCTTCCGCCACTTACCTCCACAAATTAAAATCCCGTGTCAGGACTCTATTGATACCCTATCTTGTGTGGAACAGCATCTGTGCCGCCCTGTTTGTTATTAAGGTCAAGTATTTAGGGTTCCCCGGTCTCGGGATAATAGAGGACGGCACCATTGACTGGGGAAAATTTTTTCTTGGCTTTATTTATCGACAACAGGCCGACGGATATCCATTTGCATTTGCATTCTATTTTATCCGCAATCTGATGCTGTTCGTCCTGCTCAGTCCAACCGTGTGGTTTATATCCCGCAGGTGGTGGACGATGTGCCTGTTCATCCTTATGAAGATAGTCTTTGATCTCAACCTTTTAGGTATCGAATGGTTTGTAATAGGCTCTGCAGCGGGAATACATAGGTTTTCGTTTGAAAAAATCAATAGCCGTCTTGCAGCGATAGTTTCGTTTGCGGTATATATTGCCTTCGGGTATGTCAGATTTTTCACCGATGACTTGTCTGAAAACATGTCTCAATCCCTATTGGTCATCGAAGTCCTTGCCGCTTTTTATTCCGTTTACTTCATTTCTCAAAAATTATCGTCACTGTCTCAGAAACCGGGAGTAATGAAAACGCTGTGTTCATCCACTTTTTTTATATATGCGTTCCACCAGTTGTTTTGCTCTGTCACCGTCAAATTTTGGCTAAGAATATTCGGGACCGGGTCTTTTGCAGGGCCGGTGCTGACTTATGTATTTTCTTTTCTTACTATGTTTTTCATATCATTTGCCATCTACATGTCAGCACAAAGAATCTGCTCAAGGATATTATCCACAATCACAGGAGGCCGGGAGTAGTATGATTCAGGAAAAATTTCAAAATACACACCGACTCTCACCTATCATCTCTTATTTTTCTACTTTCAACTGTTTCAACTCTACGTCACCTAACAATGGTGCAGACATTGAATAGGAACTCCAAAATGAACCGAGAAGCAGACGGCAGCGCGACAGCACCAATAGCTCAACCCACGCGTCCTTTATCCCGTCAAGTTTTCCTCGGTCGCTGCTCAAGCTTGACACTATCATGTTTTTGCTGAATCGCTCACCTAAATCTCTCTTTGTGTCAGCGTCGTCACTTGCAAGGTAAAACATTGTACCGGGATTGTCCTTGAGCAGACTTTCCACTTCGTTTACAAACAGACTTGTGGGACTGAAACGGCGTGACATTTCATTGTCAGTGCGCCTGATGTGCAACCCTACCATGTTTTCTCCGAATCCCGCGGTTATATCGTCAACGCGGCGCTTTATATCATCAACGGGGGTGAATAAATTTCTGTAAAAATCTACTGAAAAGTCATAGAAAGGACAACCCGAATAGATGTATATACTCTTACTTGATTTCGCTACCAAGTCACGCATCTCCTCACCGTTGTCACGCAACGATACCATCGGTTCCGTGTCGTCAACGAGGATTTCGGAAAAATTCAGTCCCTGATACAGTCGCGATACATACAGGTTTTTCTTTCGCGGCAGCTCCCATTTGAGGTTATATCGGGCATAACCGGGCAGTGTCACCTTTTTCATCCATTCATTGTCGGCAAAGAGGTCCGATGGAATGGCATTCATCCCCCAGTCGCGATACCATACAATAGAGAGGGGGACACCGGTGTCCCTACTAAGAGTAAGACCCGATGCCACCGCCCTCATCCTATTGGCCAGGCCGCCCGAGGCGACAAGCACTATTTCTTTCATCAGCTTTCCACTTGGAGTAACGTGCCGGTTCCCGAGGCGGTTAGGTTGCCCAGGACTGCGGGGAAAAGCAGTGTGTCTCCTTGCTTGATGGTTGTTGTTTTTCCCTCAGAGCCATACCCGAGAATTGCCTCGCCGGCAAGGCACATGACAATCATGAATGAGTTGCGGGTGTGATTCATCGGGAGGTTTTCGGCATTGTCAAGGAGGATGCGGCGCACGTCGAAGTGCTTGCAATTGACAAGGTCAACGTCGGCGACACCGGCCGGTGCCGGCTCGTTTTTGTAATTGGGATACACGGTATAGTCAATTGCGTCACGGGCCTGCTCGGTGTGGAGCTGGCGGGGATTTCCGTCGGCATCACGGCGGTCATAGTCATAGATGCGGTAGGTTATGTCGCTTGTCTCCTGAATCTCGGCAAGGAGGTTTCCGGCCCCGATAGCGTGGATGCGGCCCGCAGGGAGGAAAAAAGTGTCGCCGGGAGCTGAGTCATAGCTGTCGATGACATCCATGATGGTGTTGTCGGCGACGCGGCGTTCATATTCGTCGGGGGTAATCTGCTGTTTCAGACCGACGTATATCTTGGCACCAGGGGCGGTGTCTATTATGTGCCACATCTCGGTCTTGCCGGGACAGTGGTGACGTTTTTCGGCAAGTTCGTCATCGGGGTGTACCTGTACCGAAAGGTTGTCCTTGGCATCTATTATCTTTATAAGTAGCGGGAAGTTTTTTCCGTAGGTTTCATAAACTTTTACTCCGACAAGCGCGGGGCCAAACTCCTCAATCAGTTCGGTGAGTGAACGGCCCTTGAACGTGCCTCGGTCAACGACAGAGACTTTTCCGGGGACTGCTGATATTTCCCAGCTTTCGCCTATGGATTTCTGATCGGTAACGATTCCTTTGAAAGGTGCGATGGTCTCTCCACCCCATATCACAGATTTCAGGTAGGGGGAAAAATGCAATGGTTCTTTTAATTCCATTATTTTTTATAGTATTATAACATGTTCAAAGCTCTGAGCTGCTCCACAATCTCGGCGCGGGAAAGAACGCGGCGCGATCTGAGCAAAGCGGCAAAATCATGGGCAACGGACTGTACGCCGCGATGGGAGAACACACGGTCGAGGTAGTTGAAATTTTTGTCAAAAAGACGGTCGATTTCGTCATCTTCGAGTGAGCAGACATTGTGTCCTTCTTCAGAAACCGCGTCATGAAGACTTTTCTTCACTTTGTCGTCTACACGGGTTACACGCAGTACCCTGTTGCGGCACAAAATGTTAGCCATCATCATCACTACCGAGAGATTGTAGTTTTTAAGCAGCTGGTTCCAAGCAGCCTTTGGTGAAACCCCGGGATTTCCCGCGAAATAAAACTCGCCGGTCATTTCCACCATGTTTCCGGGGTCGCGGTCGAGAGAGATTGTCGAAATCATATCCTCGCCGTCAAAGACAACGAGTCCGATAGCCATACCGGCAGCACCATAGCTGCGGTCGTTTTCATCGTTATATCTGAATTGTTCCATTTTTTCTTGGGGTTAGTTCACTACAAGTATCTTGGTTACAACATCGCCGGCAGATGAAGAGTTTCCGTCACTCTGCGATGCGAGAACATAGTAGACGCCGCTTTTCACGCGTTCTCCGCCATGATTGCATCCGTCCCACAGGGCCATGCCGCCTTCAGACTGAATCTGGGCAATGACATTCATCCCGGCGTCACATATCTTGACGAGAGAGTTGTCCATCAGTCCCTTTATGGTAATCCATCCGGTATATTCGGGGGTGACGGGATTGGGATAGGCATACACGTCGGAATAATCGGGACGCGCCGGCGAGGAGTCGGAACTGTATTCCATCAGACCGTAGTTAGTGCCGATAAACACTGAGTTAGAATTAGGATCGGCATATACACAGTTGATTGTATTGGTCGGAAGGGGGGAATTTTCTTTGTTAAAATTGGAGATAATCTCGTCACCGCGCGGGCTTACAAGATAGAGACCCGAGTTGCGGGTTGCAATCCACTTGCGGTTGGAGGCATCCACACTGATGTCGAGCACATCCTCGGTGCCCATCAGATAGTCGGCAAGATTGGAGCCGTCGTTGCGGGGAACCTTGATGCGGTTGATTGTAAAGTTGGGGTTCATCGCATCGGCGGGGCGGGTGATTTCGAGAACGCCAGAATCGTTGGTTCCGATCCACACGCGGCCGTCGTTATCCTCGACCATCGCCTGAATGTAAATGGGCATGAAAGAGTTTCCGTCTTGGTCGGTGAAAGTGTCAATATTTCTAAACACTGCACTGCCATCATTGCTGTTTGTATCAAACACCACTACCGGAGTCCTGAAACCGCAGGCATTCAATAAAATAATTTTACTTTTATCACAGCCTAATATTTTGCCATCAAAACCACCTCCTGCGCCATTAAAATCACATGCTGTCCAATCATTTATACTGACTTTTTCAACTCCGTTTCTCTTATTGGACGGTAATACTATGAATCCTTTTCCATTATTGGTATAATGCTGAACCCACAAGTTGCCTTGATTATCAATATTACCACCGGATACGCGACACCCCCAAGGTTCGTCTAACGGAGCATTATCTTTGTAAAAATGAGCTATTTCTTTCCTATCTTTTAAAACATATACCCCTTCAAATCCTGAGCCAACATATAATATACTGTTATCGTCGGGATCATCAATTACAAATGAAGGAGCAATTATGGTATTACGCCCTACTCTATTTTTAAGCCAACCGGCAGTCGCACTATATTTTGTAGAAACATCTTCTATCGGAGCGACATTCTTTATTTTTCCATCCTCATAATAATCACAATAAAAGCCTATACATGTTACATTATCATTGTCGGCCGCAGGATGATACATTGATGCGCCTATATTATACAGATAAAATCCTCGGCCGTTGCTCGACGGGGTGATTTTGGCGACCTTGGCAACGGTGCTGTAGTTGGAGGGGAGAAATTTATCGCTCAATACTGTAAGAGCTCCATCAGAAATTTTATAGTTTCCGATGCCGTTCTTGTCAGCAGCCCAGAATGACTTGCCGGGACCTTCCCATGTGGCATACATGTTGTCTTTAACCGGGTCGGGAATGGAGGTGACGAGGGTTATGGCTCCGGTGGAGTCTATCTTGTAAAAATTGTTATTATGTGTAAAATACACTCCGTCCTTGCCGGAAATGAGTGATGAACAACCTTTGTATTCGGGTAATTTTTTGCGTTCAGCTGCATCATAAGGCTCACCGGCGAAAAAAAACAGACCTTCAGCCGCTCTTGCAACCACCCTGTGGACCTCACTGTCAAGAATAAATGCTTCACTAAATTCCCATCCTTCACCGAGTATTCTCGTAAAATTGCTCAGGGAGTTTATGCGGTCGCCCGAGGGGATGGAATAAAAAACGTAGTCGTTGTTGATAAACAGAAAATCTCCTGCCTCGACGGCACACCACACACCCTTGTCGTAAAATCCCGACTGGGTGACTTCGTGCTTGACATCGTCGTAGATGACGAGGCCGAAGTTGGTGGAGACATACATGCGGTTTTTGCCGAAGGAGATGTTGTTGATGACCTTGTCCTCGTTGGTAACGGCATTCTTTATCTCGGGAAGGTTGACGACATGGCCGCGGTCATACACGAGGTCGATGTTGCCCCCAGCATAAACCACGGCGACATAATCTTTATCAGGATTATAATATATGTCCTTTATATCGACGTCGGTCAGCAGGTTTCCGTCACTAAAAAAAGTGGTCTCGTCACCATCCTTGTCATAACAATAGAGTACACCGGCGGTGGTATAGTAAACCTTGTCGGGGGTTTCTATTATCTTGTCGATTTTTTCGCTGAAAACCGGAAACGAGCGCCAAGTGCCGACAGCAAGTTGGGCATCCACGCCTGTCAGCGCTATCATCGCGAGTAAAAATAACGATATTCTTTTTATCATAAATCAGAGAGATTTTTCAGAGGTTAGAGAGATAGTCCATCAACAGGGCGGTGGCGCGTCCACGGTGGCTGATGGCGTTTTTTTCATCATCGCTCATCATTGCAAACGATACGTTGCTTTCCACCGGCCTGAACACGGGATCGTAGCCAAACCCGTTTACACCCTCGCGCGATTCCAGAATTTCGCCCTCGACAACGCCCTTGAAGCATTTCAGGTCATCACCCAGTATAAGGGCGATGACGGTCATGAATCTTGCCGAGCGGTCAGTCTTCCCTTCCATGTTTTCGAGGAGCAGTTTCATGTTGGCCTCGCTGTCATGCCCGGGGCCGGCATAGCGTGCCGAGAACACACCGGGCGCACCGCCGAGCGCGTCGACCATCAGGCCGGTATCGTCGGCAAAGCAATCGCGGTCATAGTGATCCTTGATATACCGTGCTTTCAGCACAGCATTGCCTTCGAGCGTGTCGGCTGTCTCGGGAATATCTTCATGGCACCCTATATCGGAAAGGCTCAGAATCTTGAAACGGTCACCGGCCATGCGGCGGATTTCGCTAAGTTTATGGGCGTTGTTGGTTGCAAATACTATTTCGTGCATGGGATTATTTACATAATTAGGTAGTCACCGGTTTGAAATGGCAACTACCTAATATAACGTTATTTTAGGTTGTTTATTATCCTACGACGATGTTGACAATCTTGCCGGGAACGACAATAATCTTCCTGACAGTCTTGCCGTCGAGCCACTTGGCTGAGCTTTCATGACCGAGGGCGAGTTTTTCGACCTCATCGCGAGGCATGTCGGCGGGAACCTGAATGTTGAAACGAGCCTTGCCGTTGAACGAGACTGCGTAGTTGACGCTGTTCTCTTTAAGGTATTCCTCGTTCCATTCGGGCCAGCGGGCATCATTTATTGTCGTGTCATGGCCGAGCGCGCTGTGCCACAATTCCTCGGCCACATGGGGGGCGAATGGGGCGAGAACGATCAGCAACTGTTCAAGTACCTCGCGGGAGTGACAATTGGCGGCGTTGAGTTCGTTGACACATATCATGAATGCTGCTACCGAGGTGTTGAACGAGAATGACTCGATGTCGCCGGTGACTTTCTTGATGAGCTTGTGGATAGCCTTCAATGCCTCGGCAGTCGGTTTCTCGTCGTTGACGAGGCAGTCGTCACCCTTGAAGAAAAGTCCCCACAGTTTCTTGATGAATCGGTTCACGCCGTCGATGCCGTTGGTGTCCCAAGGCTTGCTCTGCTCAAGCGGGCCGAGGAACATCTCGTAGAGGCGGAGCGTGTCGGCTCCGTAGCGCTCCACTATATCGTCGGGGTTGACAACGTTGAACATCGATTTAGACATTTTTTCAACCGCCCATCCGCAGACATACCTGCCGTCTTCCAGCAGGAACTCGGCATCCTTGTAGTCAGGCCGCCATGCGCGGAAGGCATCGGTGTCGAGAATGTCGTTGCTGACGATGTTGACATCGACATGGATGGGGGTAACGTCATAGTCGCCTTTCAGACCGTGGCTGACAAACGTATTGGAGTCCTTGATGCGGTAAACAAAGTTGCTCCGGCCCTGAATCATGCCCTGATTGATGAGTTTCTTGAACGGTTCTGACTCGGCCACATATCCGAGGTCATAGAGGAACTTGTTCCAGAAACGGGAGTAGATGAGGTGGCCTGTCGCATGTTCAGTACCGCCGATGTAGAGGTCGACGTTGCGCCAGTACTCGTTGGCCTCGCGTGACACGAGGGCCTCGTTGTTGCGCGGGTCCATATAGCGCAGATAGTAGGCCGACGAGCCTGCGAATCCGGGCATCGTGTTGAGCTCGATGGGATAACCCTCAGGTGTCACCCAGTCCTTGGCGCGGCCGAGCGGCGGCTCTCCTGTCTCGGTGGGGAGATAGCTGTCGACCGGGGGCAGCAGGAGCGGGAGCGCACTCTCGTCCATCAGGTGCGGCACCCCGTCTTTATAATACACGGGGAAAGGCTCTCCCCAGTAACGCTGGCGGCTGAAAATGGCATCGCGGAGGCGGTAATTGACCTTAACCTTGCCTATACCTTTCTCGGTGATAAATTTCTTGGTTGCGGCGATAGCGTCTTTCACATCCATGCCGTTGAGGTCGAGTTCCTCGCCGGCTGAATTGATCATCTTTCCGCTCTTGGCGTCAAAACTCTGCTCGCTGACATCGCACCCCTCGATAAGGGGGATTATCGGGAGGTCAAAGTGACGGGCGAAAGCATAGTCGCGGCTGTCGTGGGCGGGAACGGCCATGATTGCGCCTGTTCCATACCCGGCAAGCACATAGTCGCTGACCCATACTGGGATTTTCTTCCCGGTCAGAGGATTGACGGCGTAGGCACCGGTGAACACGCCGCTGACACTCTTGTCAATCATGCGCTCGCGCTCGGTCTTGTGCTTGATGCTGTCGATATATTCCTTGACAGCCTCGCGGCGGTCAGGAGTTGTCACCATGTCGACATACTCGCTCTCGGGGGCCATCACCATGAATGTCACACCGAAGATTGTATCGGCACGGGTTGTGAAGATTTCGAGTTCCACGTCGCTGTCGGCAATCTTGAAACGCATCTCGGCACCCTCGGAACGGCCGATCCAGTTGCGCTGTGTCTCTTTGAGCGAGTCGGTCCAGTCGATTGTCTCCAGTCCGTCGAGCAGACGCTGGGCATAGGCCGACACGCGGAGACACCACTGATACATCAGTTTCTGCTCCACGGGATAGCCGCCGCGTATCGAAAGGCCCTCGGAGACCTCGTCGTTGGCGAGCACGGTTCCAAGCTCGGGACACCAGTTCACCATCGTGTTGCCGAGATAAGCGATGCGGTAGTTCATCAGTGTGTCGCTTTTTTGTTTCTCGGTCATTGCATTCCAGTCGGCGGCGGTAAAGCTGAGTTCTTCGCCGCAGGCTGCATGGATACCCTCGGTGCCTTTTTCCTCGAAATGCTTGACGAGGGCGGCAACGGGCATCGCTTTGTCGAGCCGGGTGTCATAGTAGCTCTCAACCATCTTCATGAACGCCCACTGTGTCCACTTGTAAAACTCGGGGTCGCAAGTCTTGATTTCGCGGTTCCAGTCATAGCAGAAACCGATTTTGTCAAGCTGGTTGCGGTAGCGGGCGATGTTCTGCATGGTCGTTACCTCGGGGTGCTGGCCGGTCTGGATAGCATATTGCTCGGCAGGGAGACCGTAGGCATCATAGCCCATCGGGTGCAGCACGTTGAAACCTTGGGCACGCTTATAGCGCGAGTAGATGTCAGATGCGATGTAGCCGAGCGGGTGGCCCACATGCAGTCCCGCGCCCGACGGATAAGGAAACATGTCAAGCACATAAAACTTGGGACGCGAGGGGTCAATCTCGGCTCGGTAGGTGTTGTTTTCGCGCCAGTACTGCTGCCAGCGCGTCTCTATATCTCGATGATTGTAATTCATAATCTTTTTTCAGATGGCGAGCATGCGGTCGATGGGACGGCGGGCGCGGTCGATGACAGCCGGGTCGACGGTCACCTCGGGCAGCTCATATTTTAATGTATTATATAATTTCTCAAGAGTGTTCAGTTTCATGAAGGAGCAATCGTTGCATCCGCATGTGCTGTCGGTCGGAGGCGCGGGGATGAAGACTTTGCCGGGACAGCGTCGCTGCATCTCGTGAAGGATTCCGCTCTCGGTAGCCACGATAAACTCGCCGGAGTCGCTCTGCTCGGCATGGCTGAGCAGGACCGCTGTCGAGCCGATGCGGTCGGCGACCATGCGCACCGGGGCGGGACACTCGGGATGGACGAGGACTTCGGCGCGGGGATGCTGCTTTTTCAGTTCAAGAATTTTTTCAAGGGAAAATTTTTCATGAACGTGACAGGCACCGTCCCACAGCACCATCTCGCGACCGGTCTCACTGTTGATATAGTTGCCGAGGTTGCGGTCGGGGCCGAAGATTATTTTTTCGTCGGCGGGGAGCGAGTCGACCACCTTGCGGGCGTTTCCCGATGTGACCACTATGTCGGTCAGGGCCTTCACCGCCGCCGTTGTGTTGACATAGGAAATCACGGTGTGGCCGGGGTGTTCCGCCACAAATTTCTCCAAGTCTTCGGCCCGGCAGCTGTCGGCCAGCGAGCATCCGGCGTTGAGGTCGGGGACGAGGACCTTTTTTTCGGGACACAGAATCTTCACAGTCTCTCCCATGAAGTGAACGCCACACATGACGATGATGTCGTTGTCGAGCTTGCGGGCAATCTGGGCGAGGGCGAGGGAGTCGCCGATGAAGTCGGCAATGTCCTGAATCTCCCCTTTCTGATAGTAATGGGCGAGAATCACCGCGTTTTTCTCGCGCTTGAGTTTCAGGATGGCCTCTTTCAGGTCGGGGATGTCATCCACGGGCGCTTCAACATAGCCTTTATCAACCTTCATTTGATTTTAATCAAAAAAATTTTTTCAAAAAATAAATTTTAATAGCAACAATAAACAGTGTTGATAGTTCAGATAACTTTTAAGGTTAAAATTTGCACATATCGTTATTAAACTACCGTCAACACAAGCGTCGCTGTTATGAACACAGATAGTCTGTGAATCTTAGCCGTTTAACGGTGTTATCAACAACCTGTTTATAACGTGCAAAGTTAATAACTTTCTGTCTATTGGCAAGCGTCACAGTGTGAAAAACCGTGACGAAAACGGTTGAAAAGAGTTTCATTGCTTTGTGGTAACTTATTTTGGACCTTCAAGGTAAAGGTCTATATGGGAATAGGGTTGTAAAATGCAAGCCTTATTTGTTGAAACTTGTTTTTCGGTTTTCTACACTTATCTACACGATTGTTGACAGTGTAGATAAACATGACCGAAGGATGGCCGATTCAGCCTGAACAGCCGGGATGGAAGGTTAAAACAGTCATTTTATAGCTATTTTTGTGATTTACACTGTTATCAACATGTTATCAATTCGGTATACGCTGGTTTACAGTCGTTTAATTATATTATCAACATTATGTTCACAGTTGAAGTCAACACGATGTTTACATTGTTGTATATAGTTATATTTACATTTTAATAAACAGTTTGTTGACATGTTAAACAGCTGTATATCACTGGTATAATGCAGTTATTAACATTGTGCTTATACAGTGTTTAAACACAATGTCGACAACGGTTGTGGGATACTTTTATACATATATCCACACTATTGTCGACAATGTTAAAATCAATGTTCATATACAAAAAATCCCGGCCTGACGATGTCGGGTCGTCAGGCCGGGAAAATAAGTTGTTAACCTAAGTGTTGATTAGAGGTCGCGGAGGTCGGGCTCGTCGTCAACAGGGATGTCGGTGTTGACATTCTTTGAGCCGATGAGGCCGTAGAAAAGGATGTAGGCGAGCATTGCGACTACAAGCCAGTAGCTCGACACATATCCCACGGTGCGGCCGATCCAGTCCTGAATGAAGGGCATGATACCGCCGCCGACTACCATCATCATGAACAGTCCCGAAGCCTTGGCAGTGTACTTGCCGAGTCCCTCGGTAGCGAGGTTGAAGATTCCGCCCCACATTACCGATGTGCAGAGACCGCAGAGGAACAGGAAGAGGCACTTCATGGGCACCTCGCCGCTGGTGATTTTGAGGGCTTTGATTTCGGGAGACTTGAAGGTGATTGACTCGGGGAGGAAGATGGCGATGAGGACGAAGATGATAGCCACGGTAGAGACTGTGATCATCTGCGCGCGGGTCGATACCTTGCCGCTGATGATGGAGCTGACAAAGCGTCCGACGAGCATCATCAGCCAGTAGAGGGCGGCGAGTGAACCGGCGACGGCTGCAGCGCCTTCAAAGTTCTCGCGGCTGATCCATGCGTTCAATTCGCCGGGGATACCGATTTCGATACCGACATAGAAGAAGATGGCGATAACGCCGAGCAGGCAGTGACGGAAGGCAAGAGGACTGTGTTCATATTTCACCTTGCTGAGGTTGGCCTGAGGCTCCTGTATATTAATAAAGGAGATAACGATGAGTGCGGCCACGAAGATGGCGATACCGGTTATTACGAGGGGAGCTACCGATGCCATGGTGGTCTCCTTGGTCAGTGTGCCGACGAGGACACCGACGAGCATGGGGGTCAGCGTGCCGGCAAGAGAGTTGAGCGAGCCGCCTGTCTGGATGAGCTGGTTGCCCTTGTTTCCGCCGCCACCGAGCAGGTTGAGCATGGGGTTAACGACGGTGTTGAGCATGCACACGCAGAAACCGCAGACGAGCGCGCCGAGGAGGTAGATAAAGAGGTTGAGGGTGGTGGGATTTTCACCGCCGATGACGACTATATCGGCACCTGCAACGCTCGACAGCAACTGGATGCCAAGGCCGATGGCGCCCACGGCGAGGGCGATGAGGGTGGTTTTTTTGTAACCGTAACGGATGAGCATGTTGCCTGCCGGGATACCCATGAAAAGGTAAGCGGTGAAGTTCATAAGGTTACCTGCCATACCGGCCCATTCGTAGCGGAAACCCCAGATGTTGCCGAATGGCGCGGCCATGTTGGTGACGAAAGAGATCATCGCAAAGACGAAAAACATCGTCACGATTGCAATGGTGCGGCCATTGCTTTTTGCGCTTTGTTCCATTGTGAAATTTTAGTTAGATGGTTGATTATTTTTTGACAATTAGTTTTCAATGGATTGATTGTTACAGGCCGTTTTTCATGGAATTTATCATGGAAAAAGGGCTTAATTGATGCAAAGTTAGAAAAAAATATATTACATGACAATATGAAAACAGGCAGTATCGGCAAAATAATGGGATTTTGAGACATCCGTGTCAAAAAAATCATTAAATTTGCGATTTTAAAACAAGTAAACCTTTAAAATTCACCAAACCCATGATGTACTACATAATGTACAACGGCCAGCAGATGGGTCCGATGCCTGCGGAGCAGCTGCGTAATTATGGCCTCAATCCTCAGTCAATGGTGTGGGGCGAAGGTATGCCCAACTGGGTTGCCGCCTCGACAGTTCCCGAACTCGCCGCCATGATGAACGGCATGCAGCAACCCTATGGCCCGCAGATTCAGCAACCCGCCTACGGCGCAACCATGCCCCTCGGCAATCGCGGTATGCAGCCTATCGCCCAGCCGGTCGACAACCACATGGCACTTGCAATCATCGCAACGATAGTGTCGTTCCTCTTTTCATGTATAGGGGTTATTTTCGGTATCCTTGCCATCGTCAAGGCCAACCAAGTCAATACCTACGTTGCACAGGGTCTTGACGACGCGGCCCGTCAGGCAAGCGACAGTGCCAAGAAAAACAGTTATTGGGCCTTCGGTTTTGCCGCGCTCGGTTTAATCGGAACAATCGCTTTATATTGGGATGCATTATAATGCATGATATTTGGTAAAGATCCGCAAAGATTTATTACATGAATAGCCGGGGGTTGCAGATAGCTGCAACCCCCGGTATAGTATGAATGCGATTTATAGAATCTGTAAAGATTCTTCAATATGTGTCGGTGAATTTATTTTATGCCGAAGGCATTTTTTACTTCGTCGACGGCGTCGAGGGCTTCCCATCCAAAGAGTCGAACCTCGATGTCGCGGTCGCCTGCATAGCGGTTGTGGAAATGCTTGGTGACTGTCTCGGGGTGGCGGCCCATGTGTCCGT
Organism: Porphyromonadaceae bacterium UBA7042; assembly: GCA_002494015.1. Taxonomy (GTDB): domain Bacteria; phylum Bacteroidota; class Bacteroidia; order Bacteroidales; family Muribaculaceae; genus Duncaniella. Next base: position 53,350 of record DLAR01000030.1, read on the forward strand.
AGGCGGCTGTCTCGGAGTAGATGGGCTTGCGGAGGTCAAATCGTTTCTCGATGGCGTAGGGGGTCATGTCGAAACATTTCATTCCTTTCACCACCTCGGCAATCTCGCTGTCGGTGAGGTTGACGCGGGCGGTGCCACGGGTGTCGACGCAGAGGCTGACAGGCTGTGCCACGCCGATGGCGTAGGCTACCTGCACGAGGGCCTGACTTGCGACACCGGCGGCAACGAGGTTTTTGGCGATGTGGCGGGCGGCATAGGCTGCCGAGCGGTCGACCTTGGAGGGGTCTTTGCCCGAGAATGCGCCGCCGCCGTGGGCGCCGCGGCCGCCATAGGTGTCGACGATGATTTTGCGGCCTGTCAGGCCGGTGTCGCCGTGGGGGCCTCCGATGACAAATTTTCCGGTGGGGTTTACAAGCACTTTTACATTGTCGTCAATCATTGCTGCGACCTCGGCGGGGAGGGTGGCCTTGACGCGTGGGATGAGGACGCGGCGCACGTCGGCCTCGATGCGTTCCTGCATCTTTTTATCAGCAGCCTCTTGGGTCAGACCGTTGTCGGGGGTGATGAATTCGTCGTGCTGGGTGGAGATGACGATGGTGTCTACGCGCAGGGGGTGTCCGTCCTCGCTGTACTCGACAGTCACCTGACTCTTGGAGTCGGGGCGCAGGTAGGTGCGCGTCACGCCGTCGATGGTGTAGGTCATCTCTTTCTGCTCGCGGCGCAGGGCGGCGAGTTCGAGAAGGAGCCGGTGGCTGAGGTCGATGGTGAGGGGCATGTAGGTGTCGGTCTCGTCACATGCGAAACCAAACATCATCCCTTGGTCGCCAGCTCCCTGCAGCTCGCGTTTCTCTGTGTCGCGGTCAACGCCTCGGTTGATGTCGGCACTCTGCTCGTGGAGCGCGTTGAGGACTCCGCAGGCTTCGCCGTCAAATTTCAGCTCGCTGCGGTCGTAGCCTATTTTCTTGATAACGCCTCGGGTGACTTCCATCAGGTCGATGTAGGCCTCGCTCTTGACTTCGCCGGCGATAACGACCTGCCCGGTGGTGACGAGGGTCTCGCAGGCTACTTTTGAGTCTGGGTCGTAGGCAAGCAGATGGTCAAGGACTGCGTCGGAAATCTGGTCGGCAACTTTGTCGGGGTGTCCTTCTGACACCGACTCGGATGTAAAAAGATAAGTCTTGTTCATAATTTTCAGGCAAAAAAAATAATGTCGAAGCGGCCTCGCGGGTTGCTTCAACATCTTTTCAAAAACTTAGCATAGCCTTAAAATCGTCTGCGACGACTGTAATGTCGCGACGGCGGTTTTAGCATTTTTTTGAAGTGGTTGCAAGCAGCCAAATTTGTCCACTTTTCTCGTTTTGAGACTGCAAAGTTAGTAAATATACCCGGTAGCGGCAACTATTTTCAATGAACGGGGATGGTTTTAACCTTAATTAATAGATAATGGACGAGGTGTGCGGGTTTATGCGGAAAAATCATTACATTTGCAGTTAAGTAACAGTAAAATAATGAGCAAACGTGTATTAATCATAGGTGCCGGAGGTTTTATCGGAGGATTTATCGCCTCGGAAAGCCTCAAGCGGGGATATGAGACATGGTGCGGTGTGCGCGAGTCGACATCGCGTCGTTTCCTTAAAGACGAGAGGCTGCATTTCGTCACGCTCGATTATGATGATCCCGAGAAGCTGGGCGACATGCTTGTGTCGGCCCTGCCCGAGGGGGAACGGTGGGACTACATCGTCTATAACCTCGGGGCGACCAAGTGTATCAACTATCTCGATTTCAACCGCATCAACTACCAGTATCTCAAGACATTTGTCGAGGTGCTGCAACAGCGCGGGATAGTGCCTGAACGGTTTGTCTACATGTCGAGCCTGTCGGCCCTCGGTCCCGGCGACGAGAAAGGTTACACGCCGCTGACCGGTGACATGACTCCCTCACCCAACACCCGCTACGGGGTGTCGAAGCTGAAGGCCGAAATCGCGCTCATGGGGCAGCCTGACTCTTTCCCGTGGATCGTGCTGCGCCCGACAGGTGTCTACGGGCCTCACGAGCAGGACTACCTGATGATGATAAAGTCAATCGACGCGCACTGGGACTTCGGCGTAGGGTTCAGAAAACAGATGCTTACATTTATATATGTGGAGGATCTTGCCCGTGCCGTCTTTGACGCGCTTGAGCGCGGTAAGAATCACAAAAAGTACATTATCTCGGAACCGAGGGCCTATTCTCAGGCCGATTTTCGCCGCATCGTGGCCCGGGAACTGGGCCGCAGGCTGGTGATTCCGGTGCGTCTGCCGCTGTGGGCGGTGAAAATCGCCTCGGTGGTGGCCGAGAAATGGGGTGTGGCCAAGATGAAACCCTCGACGCTCAACAGCGACAAATATAATATAATGAAACAGCGCAACTGGTGCTGTGACACGAGCGACGCGCTCAACGATTTCGGGTTTTCAGCGCAGGTCGACCTTGAGAGCGGAATCCGCGCCACGGTAGCCGCCTACCGCGAGCAGCAGCGCATCGATGCCGAGCGCAGAAAGGAGGAGAAGTCCCGATGATGTATCATGGTGTAAAGACTCCGGTGTGGATGACGATTCTGATTATCTTGCTGGTGTTGCCGGTGTTCTCGCTGCCGGCGCTTTTGTCGGCTATTGCGCCCGGCGACAGCGGTATGAAGACCATCGTGTGGTGTTACCCGGTTTATGTCGTTATGTCGGGATGGCTTGCGTGGCAGTGCTACCCGCAGCGGCGCGAGGTGTCATGGATTCTGCTTGTGCTGATGGTTATGAGCCACGCCGCAATGTGGATTATGACAGGATTAATAAAAATTTGAAGTGAAAAGTATAAGACTTACCCCGAGTTAAACACCCTCTTAAATATTGTAGATATAGATGAAGATATTGATAATCAACGGGCCTAATCTCAACATGCTCGGGAGGCGCGAGCCGGGAATATACGGGTCGCAGTCGTGGGACGATTTTTTGCCGCGATTGCGCGGCGAGTTTCCCGATGTGGAAATCACTTGCTTTCAGAGCAACCACGAGGGGGCGATTATCGACGCGCTCCAGCAGGCCGACTGTGACGGGATAGTTCTGAACGCCGGTGCCTATACCCACACCTCGCTTGCTATCGCCGACGCTATCGCCGCAATTTCGGTTCCCGTGACCGAGGTGCATATTTCCAATATTGCCGCCCGTGAAGAAATTCGCCACCGCTCGCTTATCGCGCCGGTGTGCCGCGGGTCGATAGCCGGTTTCGGCCTCGATTCTTACCGCATGGCGGTGTGGCAGATAGCAAATAGCAAATAACAAATAGCAAATAACAAATAACAGATGACGGATAGCGGGATGCGACGATAAGATATTTTTCATCTGAAATCTGAATATAATGGAAGATTATATACTTTCCCATATCTCTCCCGAGCCTGACCACTTGAAACGGCTCTATCGCGAGACTCACCTGCACCACCTCTATCCCCGCATGTGTTCCGGACACCTTCAAGGGAGGATGCTGAAGATGCTCGTGTCGATGATTAATCCGCGACGGGTGCTCGAACTCGGTGCCTATACCGGATATTCGGCCCTCTGTCTTGCCGAGGGTCTGACGGGTGACGCGTCACTGCACACGGTCGAAATTGACGACGAGATGGAGGAATGGCTGCTTGACCGCTTTGCCACGGCTCCGGGCGGTGAGCGCATAACGCTGCATATCGGTGACGCGCTGGAGGTCATTCAAGCGATTGACGAGACTTGGGACTTGGTCTACATTGATGCCAACAAGCGCGATTACACGGCTTATTATGAGGCAGTCATGCCGCGCCTGCGCCCGGGAGGATTTATTATCGCCGACAACACGCTGTGGGACGGCAAGGTGGTCGACCCGGTGACCAATCATGATGCCCAGACGGTGGCTCTTGCCGCATTCAACGACCACATCGCCGCTGACACCCGCGTCGAGGTCGTCATCCTCCCCCTGCGCGACGGCCTGACCCTTATCAGGAAGGAATAATTCCCATATTGGAGATTTTAGTGCGTTTCAAATATTTTGTAACGAAATTTACAACCTATAAGTTGTGGGTGTCGAATAAAAACAATATCTTTGCACAAAATACCATATATGACTTTCGACGATATTACTGAAGACGGACGGCTATGGGCTGTAAGATATGATGGTGATAATGATAACATATTGTATTCATTATTTGACCAATGGAATGATGTTGCATGGCTCAGAGATTTTTTTAAAGCTAACTCAAGTGATTTAGAGAGTTATTTTAAAATTACGAACATAAATGAAGCAATCAGGCGAACCATTGATGACAGCGACAAACTTGAGGCTATCATAATGGATATATCTCCTGAGGCTAATCTTGATTTGATATTTCGTCCACTGAGTAACAGTAGGATTGCAGAATGCCTACTTGGAAAGGAGAAAGCCAAATTAAAGAATCTCGTGGGTCGTGCATCATGGCTGCGAATATATGCTATAAAACTTGCCCACGGTGCTTATATAATAACAGGAGGAGCTATAAAGTTAACGGCGACGATGCAGGAACGGGAGCATACAGCAAAAGAGTTAAAGAAAATAGAACAAGTAAGAAATTTTCTTCTTCAAGAAAACATCATTGATGACAAAGGTTTTATAGAATATATAGCTGAACTTTAATTGTGAAATAAAATGGCACAGATTCAAGACAGATTAAGAGAATATTCTTCTGCGACACCTTCGAGATGGCGGGTGACTGCTGTGGGGCGCAGAAAAAATCGTGACTGGCTCCGCTATTCACAATATATAGCGATGAGGATGCTTGACCGAATGGAGGAACTCGGTCTTACTCAAAAGGCTTTAGCTGAAAAGATGGATTGTTCTCAGCAATATGTCTCAAAAGTTCTCAAAGGAACTGAAAATCTGTCGATAGAAACTATTTCCAAGATTGAGAATGCATTAGGATTGCAAATACTTGCTCTTGTATTGAAATAGAACCTTATATCTTGGTGATTTTTGCCACGGCAAAGACTGCTACCATGACGATGACGATGAGTGCCGAGCATGGAACGTCGATGATTGTCGCGAGCAGTAGTCCTGCTATGCAGCAGATGGCCGATACGGCTACCGAGAGGAACATGATGGTCTTGAACCGTCGGCAGTAGATTTCGGCAATCATCTGAGGCAGGGCAAGCATCGACATCAGGAGCATTATGCCGACGAGACGTATTGTCAGGACGATGCACACGGCAACCAGCACAGTCATCATGCACGACACTGCCGCGACCGGGAGCCGCTTGACGCGGGCGAAGTCGGCATCAAAGGCACAGGCTACTATTATGTTATAGAAAAGCGAGAAGGCGGCTATGACAACCGCGGTGAAGATGGCGAATGCCCACAGGTCGGCCGTGGTGATGGTCAGTATGTTGCCAAAGAGGAATGCGTTCAGCTCGGGGACATAGCCGGGGGTGAGAAACACGAACAGCACGCCGAGGGCCATGCCGAGTGCCCACACCACGGCAACCGCCGAGTCTTCCCTGACACGGTGGCGTGTCGCCATCCACTCTACACCGAGCGACGAGGCGATTGCAAACACTCCGGCCATGACGACAGGGTTCCATCCGAGGAAATAGCCGAGTCCGAGGCCGCCGAAACAGGCATGGGTCACACCTCCGGCTATCGACACGAGGCGGCGCGACACGATGTAGGTGCCTATCATTGCCGAGGCGATGCTGATGAGCGTTATCCCGACAAGGGCGTTCTTGAAAAAGCCATATTCGAGCAGTTCCATCATGACTCGGTCTGTCGGGTTGAAGTTTCGTTGACAAGCATGACCCACTCGTCGCGGATCGGCGATGGCATTTCGATGCCCCGGGCGGTGATGCTGAGTCCCCACGGGGCGAGGTCTTGCGGCAGCAGAGTGTAAAGCACGTCGCGGAAAGCCTCTATCTCGTCGGGGGTGTATTCGTCGGGTTTGCGGCCCTTGTAAGCGTCAAGTTCCTCGTCGTCAAAGTAGACAGGCTTGTCGACCGGGAATTTCTCGCACACCTCGTGCATCCCGCAGCAGCCGTCGGCGGGTTCCGCAGCATTCTCTGTTTCGGCTGATGTCTCGCTGCCCGGGGTGTCGGGCTTGTGGGTAATCCACAGGAGTAATCCTGTAAATAGCGTGAAAACCAGTATTATAAGTGCGCCGAGCATGGTCAATCGTCGTTTTCTTCGGGTTGAGGCATAGGAGCGTCTCCGTCAAGGAGGGTGAACCCTGCGGCCCGGAGGTCGTCCCAAAAGCCGGGATAGGACTTGGTCACCACTTCGGCATCCTCGATGACGATTCCGGGGATATATAGGGCCACGGGCGCGAGGGCCATAGCCATGCGGTGGTCGTCGTGGGTGGCAAAACGGGGCATTTCGGTGATGGGGACGCGGCGGCCTTCCCATGCCATCACGTCGGGAGCCTCTATGTCGATGACGGTGCCGGTCTTGGCAAGCTCGTCGACGAGGGCCTGCACGCGGTCACACTCCTTTACCCTCAGTGTCGACAGGCCGGTGAAACGGAACGGGATACCGAGCATGGCGCATGTCACCGTGACGGCGGGCACGAGGTCGGGCATCGGGGTGAAGTCAAGTGTCAGGCGCGCGTCCTGATCGGGGTTGGCAAGCAGGTCGGTACCCCCCTCCTCCCCTTCCCAGTCGGTATCGACACCGAGACGGCTGTATATGTCGGCAAGCACGCGGTCGCCCTGACAACTCTCCTTGGCGAGGTTGGCAACCGATATCGCGCCGCTCGACATCGCCTCGATCTGATACCACGGGGCTGCCGCGCTCCAGTCGCCCTCGATGGCTATCGACAGCGGGCGGTAATTCCGGTGGCCGACGGCAATCTCGTCGCCGTAAAAATCGCTTTCAACCCCTGCGGCCTCCATCATCTTGAGGGTCATGACAATGTAGGGTCGCGACACCGGCTCCCCTTTCAGCTTTATCTTCAGTCCCTGCTCCATGACCGGGGCAACCATCAGCAATGCCGACAGGAACTGCGAGCTGACCGACGCATCCACCTCGATTTCGCCACCCTGCAACTTTCTACCTTTTATTTTGAGTGGCGGAAACCCCTCCTCGGCGGCATACTCGATGTCGGCACCGAGAGATTTCAGCGCGTCAACGAGCGGGCCGACGGGACGGTGTCGCATACGCTCGCTGCCGTCGAGAACCACGTCGCTACCCTCGGTGGCAGCATAGTAGGCTGTCAGGAAACGCATTGCCGTTCCTGCCGCGCCGATGTTGACAGTCCCGTTTCCGGCAGCGAGAGCGTCGATGATGGCGCGTGTGTCGTCACACTCGGCGACCGACTGCAACGGTGCCGCCCCTGCTGTCATGGCGTTGATAATCAGAGCGCGGTTGCTCATACTCTTGGAGAGCGGCACGGTCACCCGTGCCGCTACAAATCCGTCGGGAGGAATAACTCGGTAGTTCATAACTGCAAAGTTACATCTTTTTCCCGTAACCCTCAGCAAAAACAAGGTTAATTGCAGTTAGAGGTTGTTTAAAAACAAAT
>DLAR01000032.1 GCA_002494015.1 Porphyromonadaceae bacterium UBA7042
CTCCCTCTGTGTAATAACGAGTTAACTGAAAGATGCTGACACTTTGGATTAACATTTGTTATGAAACGTCCTTTAAAATCTCTCTGATGAGTTTGTCCAGCCGTTTGTGGCTGATGCCGTATTCCTCGATGACACCTGCTTTCAAGGCTTCGTAAAGAAGTGCGCCGTCCTCGTCCGACAACCGCTGCATATCGGCTTTCGACACGACTCCGTGTTCTTTCAGAATATCGGCTGTCGCCTGACGCGCTGTTTTAGATGCCGCCTTTATCCGCTCTTTCAATGCGGGAAGTGCATTACGGGATTCGATATTTCCTTTTTCGGCATATTCTTCGATGATACGGCTTATCCATTTCAAGTCATCCTTGTCGCCACGCGAAGCTATCGAAAGCAAAGTATGCACGGAAGTTTCCGGTTGAACGTCTATATCTTCAAGATAGTCAACCCACCAGATGGCATTGCCTTTTGTGATTTCCTTGTCGAGTCGTCCAAGCAGGAAAGCGAATCCCGCCTCGTCAAACCGATGCACAAGGAGTTTGTGATAAATGAAATAAGCCGTTTTACGGACATCTTTCCCTTCATCGCCGGGATGTTCACAGATAATATCTTCCAGCACCGGCATAAGCGATATATCCGTCAGACTTCGGGCCTCCTGCCACGCAGTCCATTGTGCTGTCCCCTCATAAAAACCCTTTGCCTCCGGGTCGAGCGTAAGCATCCTGTCAATCAGGTCCGATACAACTTTTTTAGTCATTGAATTCTATTTATGTTTGGCGATAGGAATTCTGAGAACAGTCTTCACTTTTTCGGGACAGCATTTCCTCGGATTTAACATTTGTTATGAAACGCCCTCTTATAATTCTGTTTTATTTCGTCGATTGATTTGCCGCCGATGCCAAAGTTCTCGTCAGGCAGTTCTTTGATGGTAACGGTGAAGAACTGCTCCGGGATATGGGTTATCTCGGAGGCTGTGGCTGTAAGCCGCTCTATCAACTGTTTCTTCTGTTCTGCGGTCAGTTTGCCGCTCTCGATTGATATATAGGGCATGTTTGTTATTTCGGAAATAATGCGCAGAAGCCTTGTTTGTTGAACTGATAGTACATTTCGATGTGTTCGGGTGTGTCGTTTTCAAGAAGCAGCAATAGTTCTTTAGTAAATTCGAGAACACCGGACCCATTGGCAGTCACGATGCCGCCATCTGAAACGGCCTGCTGATGTATGTATCCTTCCGGATTGATATAATTTTCGCCGCCCCAAAGTTTGAGCTGGTCAAGACCATTGCCTGTGTGCTTCACGCAATTAAGAAATCCGTGCTTAGCCAAGAATGATGCTCCATTGCAGATTGCTCCGACAGTTATGCCTTTATCCAATGCTTTGCGGACAATGGGCGTAACCATATCTGCTGCCGGAGAGAGCCAGCCATAACCGCCTATCAGAACGAGTGCGGCATAATCATCAGGCATATCTTCAAATGAGTAATCGGCCAACACCCGGAATCCGCCAATGGCAGTGACAGGCTCCATAGCAGGCGCAATGATTTTATTGATATATTGGGGATTTGACTTCAACTGTTGCTCGTCACTGCTTATAGCCTCCATAAGATAGACCATCTCATGTGACGCGAAGTCGGGAAGCAGAACATATAGTATTTCGTTGCTCATATTATGAGATTGTTTAATTTGTAATTACAAATGTGAATCCACCGCCGCACGATTGTCAGACTTTATCATTATCACACCGCCAATTCGGTGAGCCTGTGGGCATGAGGCGATGAAATCCCCCGCGGCATAATACCCGGCAAGATAGTCGCAATGCGCCTGATGATGACGGTCAACATATTCAAGCGGTTTCTTGTATGTCAGTGTCGCTATAAACATAACTGATTAGTTCTCCATCGTTTGAGATGTGGAAAGAACCGGTGCATCTGCTCTTTCATCTGTTCGACAGTGAGATTCTGACCTGAGTTCCTGTTTATCTCGTCGGTAAACTGAGCGCAGTGGACAATCATCTGCTCCATCGTCATGTCCTGCGTGAACTTGCCGTCTTTGTAGCAGTAGACACAGTAATCCTCATTGCTGCTACCATCGGCATTTATTCCTTTGTTGTCGTCGGTCAGTGGCATTCCACAGCTCTGACAGAATTTCATTTCCATTGTCTTTTTTCCTTGTTTGCCCCACAGCCCAATGGAGCGGGTTTATAAATGCAGAAGCGCGGACTGTCTATGCCACGTCTTAATTGGAGGTCGTAGCACGCTTCTTATTTCTAAATATCGTGAGCTGACCTGCGTCAACCTAACCACAAAATTAGCTATAAATTTCGGATTACAATCCTAATGCTGAATATTCTAAGTAATTTTGTATTCATAAAGCCGGCAAAAATAAAAGACGAATCACAATTACCATTAGGCTATAATGAATGACGCAAGAAGATTGAGGTGATGATTGAAACCTCAAAACTCAATGCGGCACTTCATGTCAATGCCGATTTGCTCCGGCTCTATTTAACCATCGGAAATGATATTGTATTGAAACAGAAGAATTAGCTAATGGTAAAGAACACATTGATAATGTCTTTCACAACTATTCGCAGTCATTCATATTTCCGTATCCTTCCAGTGCAACATAAAGAAAGAGCTAAGTCAATGTGACTCAACTCTTTCTTATTTTTCTCCCGCGCGCAAATATTAAAATTTGTTATTCAATAGGCCGACTGTAAAAAACGCTGATTCTGAGATTAGAAAGGTTGTCGGATTAATCCATCGTTATAAGTCGCCGGGCGTGTGATGCATGCATCACACGCCCGGCGACTTAGGTTATCGGATGGCAATTTTGGCGGTTGTAGTGCCAGCGGTTACTATGTAGATGCCCGGGGCGAGAGGGAGGCGGAGGGTTGCCGGGGCGAGGGCTCGATAGATTGTTGTGCCCTCGACGGTGTAGACCGAGGTCATGTACCCTTCGGCACCGCTGACAACAAGGTCGTGGCCCACATTGCTGATTTGGATGTTGCTGTTCTCTACGGCTGCAATGCCGCTCGTTGAGATGACAGCATCGTTGGACCCGCGCGATTCGCCGAAGTCATATACGACGGTGACGTTGTAGACGTGGTCGCCGCTATCGTCATAGCCGTTGTCGATGAACTGCGTGCCGACAATGGGCGACTCGTTGAGTTTCAATCCGTCGCGGTAGATGTTGTACCCGGCGATGACCGCGTCGGAATAAGGATTGGCACCTTCGTAGGAAATGTCGTCAATCTTCAGGCCCAACTCTTGATAAGACTTGCTCCTTATTGCAAAATAAGCAGCGCCTGCGGGGAGGTCAACGGTGTATTCTTTCCAGTCGCCCTTGACGGTGGCGGTGAGTGCCGAGGTAAAGGAGGCTGTCGCCATATCGGATGTCGAGTAGAGGACTTCCATGCTTTCCCAACCGTTGGCCTTGTCAACCGGGGCTGCAAAAAAACTGATTGTCTGTGTGTTGCCCGAGAGGCGTGGCGAAATCATCCACTTGTCAAGCTGAGTCCACATGACCGGCATACAGATAAAGCACTGGTCGCTGCCGTTGTGACCGCTGTAAAGCGATAATTGATTGACTGACAAGCTTGCTTGTGATGCAGAAAAGACCATGAACGACTTCTCGTTGAATGAGTTGGGGTGCATTCCCGAGGGTGAGGATGTTTCACCCGGAGTGTTGTTGACCATCGTCCATGCCCCCACGTTGTCATCGGCAACCTCGCTGCCGGGGAGGCCGATAGAGAAAGCCTTGTAGGATTCCACGTCGTCAAATATCCTGACGGCCGAAATCGAGAGGTCGGGGGCTGTCCATGACAGCAACACACCCTCGTTGACTGCCGACGCGGTCAGTGTCTCGATTGCGGGATAGGCGGGTTTAATGACATTGACGGTTATTGACGATGAGACGTTATCATCACTATCTGGGTCATCGGGACAGTTTACAATGGCGAGATATTCCACCGTGTCAGGACTGACGGGGATGATTTCGTCGTTGATTGATGCCACGATGATTTCGTTGGGATAAATCCCGGGGAGTTCTCCACTCTCGATTAGATGGCCGTTGCGGAAGAATGAAACCGAGGCATTTTTCACAGTCGCTGCACCGTTGTTCTGAATATAGAGGTCGACGCGGAGGCTTTTGCCTGCCTCGATTTTACCTTGGGCCGAGATTGATTTTACAGCCAGACTCGATGCCGGCAGGTTGACGAGCTTCAGATTGTCGATTTTCAAAGGAGTGCGGGCGATGGTGTATTCAAATTTCACTTGGATGTCTTTCCCCTTGAATTGAGAAAGGTCAGTCCATGACCGCAGCCAAGCAGGATTGGTGATTTTCCCCATACCGATGGTCGCGACTTCCTTGAATCCGTCACCCGAGTTGATGTGGACTTTGAGAGTCTCTGTTGCCCCGGGAGTATCGTAATAGAAGAAGACAAACGAGGGATTCTCGCCCGATACGTTGATTTTGCCGGTGAAAAATTCGCCTGATTCGCCTTCGTTAGCCGCGAATACCAGACTGCTGTTGTCTCCGTCGGGAGATTCTTCGGCATATCCGTATCTCCACGAGGCTCCGAAATCAGAAGACACTGTGTTACCCATGATTCCGGTATCGTTCCCGTCAAAGTGCTCGATGTAGGGCATAGTGTAGGCCGGCCCTACAGGCACCATTTCCGAGTTTGTCCCCATGTCGTTACGCCCTACCGGGGTGGAGGCAAAGACGGCATATTCGACAAAATCCTGCGAGGCACCCGGCTCGAGAGCTGTGACGATGTGGGACAGCATGGTCGTGTTTTCCAGTATATAACGCCGCTCAGTGAGGTCATAGAGCGAGTAGGTCACCATGCCGGCAGGAATATTCTTGCCGTTGACATCCTTCAGCGAGGGATCCCACGAGATTTCTACCTCGCCGAAATTGTCGGTTTCTTTAACACAGACGTTCTCGGGCGCACATGGCAGAGCAACGCCGACATAAACGGTCGTCACGGCCGCTTTCCCGGAGCCTCCCTCGTTGGAGGCGACAGCTGTATAGGTGTGGTTGCCGTCGGAGACGGTCACGTCGGTAAAGGTCAGCACATCGCCCGGATTCAAGTCGGTATCAAAGCGTCTTATGGTCTCGCCGTCTCGTGACAGAATGATTTCTCGGACCGAGGTCAGAGTCTCGCCGTTCATACTCTTGTCAGGGACGGTTATCGTTATCTCAGTCGAGAGGGCGCAATCGGGGTCGGGAACTGCCGACAATTGTGGAGCCTGCGGTGCGGCGATATTGAGGCCTTCGGAAATATCGATTAGTCTGACGGTCATGCCGCCGGTCCCGGCGGGACTGCAAGCGTGAAGGGCGACATAGTAGGTTCCGGTCGATGCGGGTTCCCATGCGACGGAATAGGTCTTTACTCCATCGGCGATGCTGATCCGGGTCTTCTTTAAGAGCAGGCCCGAGAACGGCCCGGTCGGGTCGGTCGAATAACATAGTTCGAAACAGTCGGGGTCGCCGCTTGCATCAAGCGTGTAGTCGCTTTTGAGCGAAAATGTCAGCGTATAGGTCTGTCCCGCCGCGAGATTCATGCCCGGGAGGATGAGCCAGTCGTCAAGACTGCGTTTCGGGTTGCCGTAAATCTGGAGGTTGTTGTTGAAACCTCGCAGCCAAGTGGCGCGGTCGCCGTTTCCGTCAATCACCGAGTAGGCTGTAAACATGTCAGGGTCAGAGAAATCGTCAATAAACGGCGGGGTGACGTTTCCTCGATAAATCCTGTTGGAAACCACTGGGACAGAAGTATATGACCGAGACCGCGTAACTGAATGGCGTCAGCGATTCGGGCGACGGCATTTCGTCACAGACTGATGTCTGCGTTGTTTCCTCGACTATAACCTTCATGTCGGGATGACGTGTGACGGTGTAGGAGACCTTTGACTTGTCGATGTACCCGTTGTGCAGTCCCGACGTGACGGCGGCCCAGCCGATATTAAACATCCCGTCTTTCCCGGTCAGAATGACGGTGTCGATGGGTGCCGGCATGTCGCTGCCTATCCATTGTGACGTTCTTCGTTTGGGGCCTTGTCCAGCCGCGTTAGACAGGCTGACCGCTATTTCATACATTCCGGCGGCGGGAACAGTTATCTGTGTAGATGTCGGGGAGCCGCAGGAAGTCGTGCCTGATGCGATTTCAACGTCATTGGCTGTCACACTGTAGTCCAGCGAGCCGGCAGCGTCGGCTCCGCCGTAGGTTTTCGACGGCGCGATAAAGGAGATGGTGCCGCTCAGGGCGTCATCAGTGAACAGTAGCGAGAACGCGTCAGGGGCGGCCGGGGCATCGTCGGGAGCGAGCGCGACAGGGAAATACATTCCGCGCAATTGCTCGTTGTCGGCGAGGTCATAAAGTTTTTGAGCCTTGGCGCTGACCGGGTCGACGAGATACAAGGCAGCGTCAGACTGGTTGGATACGGCATAGTAGAAACGTCCCGAGACGGGGTCGATTGCGGCCGACGTGTTGTAGACCGATGTGATGCCGAGGTTGCCGATGGCTGTCATCTCGCCGGTAGACTTGTCGACCGAGAACAGGTCGCCCTCCTTGGTTATTGCATAGAGAGTCCCGTCGGGGGCAATGGCGCAACCGTTCCACTCGGTTTCGAGCGGGGCGATTGTCTCGCGCGTTACCTTGGCATTTCTGACATCAAAAGCTATTGTGCCGAAAGAGAAACCGTTGACCGAGGAAAAACAGCCATATATTTTCCCGCTTTCTGTGTCCCAAGCCAAGTCGGTCGCCACATTTTTGAGACTTCCTTCTATGAAGACCGGGACCTCGTTGAAATTGTAGGGATCGTAAATGTAGTGATACACATAGACTGTGCCATAGTTTTCGGTGTACAACGTTGAAAAGTAGTATCCGTCGGCAAACACACCTCCCCCGTTGGCGTTGAGGTTGATGTCTTGCCACACGGTCTCACGCCCGTATTCCGTGGCATGAAAAGAGTAAATGCCCACCTCGGTATCGCTGATACTGTTGGAATAGACGAGGCTTGCGTGCAGCGGCTGATAGATTTCGGCCGCTGAAAGCATTTGCGGCAGGCCGATGGTGATGGCCACAAGTGCTGAGGTCAATAATTTGCTCATAGTCGGGTTCTTGTGACATTTTGGAATGACAAATATCGGATGTCGGTCTAAAATGCGATGATTTATACTGATTGTACGACACAATTTACAAATATAATTTGTAAATGGAAAATTTAGGAGGAGTTAAATCAAGTTTGTCATGTCCAAGCATTTGCTGTCAACCACCTCTTGTAAACATTAGTACTCTGTCAAGTGTATTATATATATTAATGTGTCATTTAAATTTCAACAAAGTTATGAGTGGGAAAATTGATTTGTTCACTTCGGTGATAGTTTTGGCTGTCGGCATAGCTTTGATATGCCTCTATCAGCGTGTAGATATTCTTGACTGGATAGTGATTCTGATAGGAATAATGTTCATGATACCCGGCATCTTCAGCCTTGTCAGCGGAATCAGCTCGCGAATGTCGGGCAATGTGGCATCGGTTATTGCCGGAATCGGGGCAATTGTCCTTGGGGCGGTAATGTGTATATTCCCCACGATGTTTGCCCATATTTTAGTGTATATCTTTGCCGGAATACTGATAATCGGAGGCATATACCACATCGCTTTTATCGGATGGCTGTCAAAGCCGTTCATACTTCCGTGGTACTATTACATAATACCGGTCCTGATGATAGCTGCCGGGCTGTTGATGATTTTCACCGACCTGCGCACCATCAATAGTGTCGTTGTCCTTATTACGGGTATCTCGCTTGTCTGCTCGGCGTTCAACTCCCTTATCGAATGGGTCGCCACCCATCCAAGCAAGAAAAAGGAGATTGAGAATAATGCATAATCTTGGCTTTGGTTCCGGGAGTGAGCATTATGCATTGAAATAATTTTTGTAACTTCGCGTCGTGATGAATGACAAGATAAATAGTGGCGCGATGCAATGGGACAGGCTGATATGTGACAAGCGTTTCGGTCTGGAACATTACCATGACGCGCGGCGCGGGGGGTCCCGCAGCGATTTCCAGCGTGATTATGACCGTCTGGTGTTTTCTTCCCCTTTCCGCAGATTGCAGAACAAAACTCAGGTTTTCCCGTTGCCGGGAAGCGTGTTTGTCCACAACCGGCTGACCCACAGTATCGAGGTGGCATGTGTGGGCCGCTCTCTCGCCAACGAGATTGCCGCCGAGCTGAAACATCTTTATGCTGACCGCGAATGGGCCGGGCAGCTTGATGCCATCGGCGAGATTGTGGCCGCGGCATGTCTTGCCCATGACTTGGGCAACCCGCCTTTCGGTCATTCGGGAGAGAAAGCCATTTCGTCGTTTTTCAGCGAGGGCGCGGGGCGCGACCTTCAGAACGACCTCACCGCAGCCCAGTGGGCTGACCTGACCAACTTTGAAGGAAACGCCAACGCTTTCCGCCTGTTGACTCATCGGTTCAACGGTCGACGCCCGGGAGGTTTTGCCATGACCTATTCCACTCTTGCGTCCATCGTCAAGTACCCCTATGAGGCCATCCTTGCCGAAAACAAGTCCAAATTCGGCTTTTTCACATCTGAGAAAGACGACTTTGTCAAAGTGGCCACCGAACTGGGGATGATTCAGCGTCCCGGCGAGAACGGGGAGGTGAGGTATGCCCGCCACCCGCTCGTATACATCGTCGAGGCTGCCGATGACATCTGTTACGAAATCATGGACATCGAGGATGCCCACAAGCTCGGCCATCTTCCCACTGCCGAAGTCATCGAGCTTTTTCTCGGTTACTTTGAGGCTGACCGCCGGGAGCACATCGTCGATGTCATGGGGAGCGTGGATGACCCGAATGAAAAAATCGGTTATCTGCGTTCCAGCATTATCGGCTTGCTTGTCAACCGTTGTGCCCGGGCGTTTGTTGATAATGAAAAGAGTATTCTCACCGGAGAGTTCACAGGTTCCCTGCTTGACCACATAACTCCGCTTGAACGGGAGGGATACCGCCGCTGCGAGCAGCTTTCATGGAACAAAATCTATTCTGCGCCCGATGTCGTGGACATCGAGCTTGCCGGCACGAGCATTATATCATTCCTGATGGAAAAGGTAATACACGCCGTGCTGCACCCCGAGCAGAATTACTCAAAGCTCCTTCTCGCCAAGGTTCCGGGACAATATGAGGTCAATGCGCCCACATTATATGGCAAAATACTTGCTGCGGTCGATTACATTTCAGGCATGACCGATGTCTACGCACTGGATCTTTACCGCAAACTCAACGGAATGAGCCTAAAAATAAACAACTGACATGAAACGACTTATCAACCTGATAATATTCTCGCTCCTCGTGATTTCCTCAGGAGCCATCACGGTCGACGAGGTGCCAAACGTGCATGTGGCCGACCGCGCCCGGTATGTGTCCAACCCTGACGGCATCCTGTCAGCCGAGGCTGTGTCGCGGCTTGACGCCCAGCTTGCCTCTATATGGCAGTCGACATCGGCCGAGGTTGTGGTTGTGGCTGTTGACGAGATTGACCCGTCAATGACTCCCGACGAATTTGCAACAGCATTGTTTGAAAAATGGGGGGTTGGAAAAAAGGACAAGGACAACGGTGTCATTGTCCTCATATCGCGAGGCGACCGCAAGGCAGTCATCAGAACAGGCTACGGGGTCGAGGGCGCGTTGCCCGACATTATCGCAGGACGCATTATCCGCAACGTTATGGCACCCGATTTCCGCAACGGCGACTATGATGCCGGGACGATTGCCGCAGTCGGGGCGATAGGAGAAGTTCTTGCCAACCCCGAGCTTGCCGACGAGCTGAAATCGAAATATGCCAACGATTCGCGAGTCCGCCGCGAGAATGATCTGACCGCCGGTGAGTTTTTCAATATGTTTCTCGGGTTTGCGGCATTTATAGCCGTGGTAATGCTAATTGTTGTCGTTGCAAAAATTATATCGACGCGCCGGATGGACGACGTGCAACGTTACCGGTCTCTTGACGGGATAAAGACAATCGCCCTGTTTGGAGTATTCCTGACTCTTGGAATCGGACTTATCCCCTATCTTATATTGATATGGAAGATGCACCGGGTGCGCCGTCACAAACGGCTTTGCCCTAATTGCCAGACTCGCATGAAACTCGTTGACGAGGAACATGACAACGATTACCTGACCCCGGCGCAGGACACCGAGGAAAAACTCAATTCGATAGACTATGACGTGTGGCTGTGTCCGACATGTGCCACCACCGAGATTCTTCCCTATATAAATCGCAACACTTCCTACTCGGTATGTCCCCGTTGCGGTGCCCGTGCCATGTCGATTGTCGACCGCCGCACACTTGTCGCGCCTACGGTTCACCGCGAGGGGCAAGGTGTTGACATCTATGCCTGTCGCAACTGCGGACATCAGAATCAGCGGCCCTACAAAATTGCCCGGAAACCCGACCCGGCTGCAGCGGCCGCGGCCGGCGCGATAATCGGAAGTCTTGGCCGCGGAGGCGGAGGAGGAAGCGGATTCTCCGGCGGCAGTTTCGGTGGAGGATTTACCGGCGGCGGCGGCGCATCGGGCGGCTGGTAATAATGCAGATAAAATACAGGGCCGCAGAAGATGATTTCCGCGGCCCTGCCTGTATAATAAAGCGCTTACTCCTCGTTTCCGGCAAATTCCATTAGGTAAGATTTGATGAATCCGTCGAGGTCGCCGTCCATCACGCCGCCCACGTCGCTTGTCTGGTGGCCGGTGCGGTGGTCTTTCACGCGGCGGTCGTCAAAGACGTAGCTGCGAATCTGGGAACCCCACTCGATTTTCATCTTTCCGGCCTCGATTTTGGCCTGCTCCTGAAGACGGTGCTGCAACTCCTTGTCATAGAGTATCGAGCGCAACTGACGCATGGCGTTCTCTTTATTCTTGGGCTGGTCGCGGGTCTCGGTGTTTTCGATAAGGATTTCCTCTTTCTCGCCGGTGTAGGGGTCGGTAAACTGGTAGCGCAGACGCACTCCCGATTCCACCTTGTTGACATTCTGACCACCTGCGCCACCCGAGCGGAATGTGTCCCACGACAATAGCGCCGGGTCGACATGCACTTCTATCGTGTCGTCGACAAGCGGTGTTACAAATACCGACGCAAACGATGTCATACGCTTTCCCTGAGCGTTATAAGGCGACACGCGCACCAAGCGGTGAACGCCGTTCTCGCTCTTGAGATAACCATAGGCAAAGTCGCCTTCCACGTTGATGGTGCATGACTTTATACCCGCTTCGTCACCTTCGAGAAGGTTGGCAATCGAGGTTTTGTAGCCGTGACTCTCGGCCCATCGCAGATACATGCGCATCAGCATCGAGGCCCAGTCCTGACTCTCGGTGCCACCGGCTCCCGAGTTGATTTTCAGCACAACGCCGAGTTTGTCCTCCTCGCGGCGCAACATGTTGCGCAATTCGAGGTTTTCGATTTTGGTTATCGCATCGGCATAGAGCGCGTCAATCTCGGCTTCCTCAACGAGACCCTCCTTGATAAAGTCCCATGCGAGGCCCAGCTCGTCGACCACTTTTTCAACATCGGTGTAGCCGTCGATCCACGCCTGAATATCCTTGATTTTCTTCATCTGAGCCTGTGCCTCCTTGGGGTGTTCCCAGAAATCGGGCACATGGGTGCGGAGTTCTTCCTCCTCTACTTGGATTTTCTTGCTGTCGATGTCAAAGATACCTCCTCAACGCCAGCTTGCGTTCAAAAGTCTCTTTTAATTGTTCCTGAGTAATCATGTTTATATTCAATTTTTAATTTTCCACCGCAAAGTTAGTGAAATTTCCCCTATAAAAAAATTCCCGGCTTGAGGCAGGTCGCTCTCAGCCGGGGGAATTCAAACTTTCTGCCATTAAAACATCCCGTTGCGGCAAAAAGTTCTGCTATTTTAACGCGAGGCGCATCTTTCGCGGGTATTTTTACGTTATTATTTTGTATCTTTGTAAATTAAAAACGTCAAAATTATTAGCCGACTTAAAATGAATTCATTTTTCAGCCGAATCCCACCGGTGACAAAGAACTTGATTATCATCAACTTCCTCGTGTGGTTTGCTATGATGATACTCCCGTCACGACTGGGTATCAACTTCGAGACATTTGCAGGACTGCATTACTTCAAGGCGGCCGATTTTAATCCCGTCCAGCTGCTGACCTACATGTTCATGCACTCGACCAACAGCTTTGCCCACATCTTTTTCAACATGTTCATGCTGCTGATGTTCGGCGTGACGCTTGAGCGCACCCTCGGTGCCCCGCGATTCCTTTTCTACTACATTTCGTGTGGTGTCGGTGCGGCACTGATTCAGGAGGCTACATGGGCGCTGACATGGGAAACGACCCTGACCAAGATAATCGCGATGCAGAACCATCTCGATTATCCCGAGGCCCGTCAGGCCATAGCGGAGGCGATGATGACCCCGCACGGGGAGGCTATCATAAAAAGCTATCTTAATATCTTTGTCACGATAGGGGCTTCGGGCGCGGTCTACGGCGTGCTGCTCGCATTCGGTATGCTTTTCCCCAATGCTCCGATGTACTTTTTCTTCATCCCGGTGCCCATCAAGGCCAAATGGATGGTTCTCGGCATGGGTGCCATCGAGTTGCTAATCGGCCTCAGCGAATCGGTAGGACGCAGTGACGGGGTCGCGCATTTCGCCCATCTCGGCGGTATGATTTTTGGTTTCTTTATAATTCTTTACTGGAAAAAGAAAGGAACTTTCAATGACAATGGCTGGTACAATTAACGAGTGGAAACGCAAGTTCAGCGCGTCGTCGATGTTGATGAAGATTATCGTGGTCAACATCGCCGTGTTTGTGCTGCTGCGCCTCGTCGCAAGCGTTATGGTCCTGTCGGGAAACGATGACAGCGTGAACGACATGCTCAACCTCGTCCAGATGCCGAGCGACGGCATGTTGCTGCTGACCCGGCCGTGGACGCTGATAACCTACATGTTTTCGCAATATGAAGTGCTGCACCTGCTGTTCAACATGCTGTGGCTCTACTGGTTTGGCATTGTGTTCATGTTTGTATCCACCCCACGCCAGCTGCTTGCGCTATACATCTACGGCGGTATAGGCGGCGCCCTGCTCTTTATCGGGGCCTACAATCTGCTACCTGTCTTTTCGGGACATGCCGGCTACCTCATCGGGTCGTCGGCCGGAGTCATCGCCATCGTTACGGCTACCGCCATACTGATGCCCGACTATAGGTTTAATCTGCTGTTTCTCGGGCCGGTATCGCTGAAATGGGTCGCCATCGTGACAATCGGTCTTGACCTCATAGGGGTGACAGGGTCCAATGCCGGAGGCCATATCGCCCACCTCGGCGGTGCAGTTGTCGGCGCATGGTATGGACTGGCGATGAAACGCGGCAGCGACATCACCGCTCCCCTCAACAGTCTGCTTGACGGCATCGCCAATTTATTCAAAGGCATAAAGATGCCCCGCAGAAAGCCAAAGACAACCGGGCCGTCACGCCCTGCCAACAGACCTTCTGCAACCGGGGGACAACCCTCCTCTCGCCCACGCACCACTCCCCAAGATCAGGCAGTTCTTGATGCCATACTTGACAAAATCAAAAAATCGGGATACACATCGCTGACACCCGAGGAACGCCGCCGTCTCTTTGATGTCAGCAACCGCATATCCTAAAGCATAACAATCACTTGACAAAATGGCAGTTTTAAAAGCAATATCATCATTTTTCCGCGCATCACTCTCGGCAATCGCCACGGGAGTGACCGGGATTGTGGCCATTTCGACGGTGTTCAGTGCCTACGGCGGTTATTTTGACCCGAACCATGTACCGGTGGCGGCTCTCGCTCTGATGGCCCTCCCCGCATTGCTCATTGCCGGTTTAGTCGTTGCTGTAATCGACTTTATTTTCTGGCGTAAAGCCGCTATTCTCATTGCCGTGTCATGGCTTGTGTCACTTCCTCCGTTATTGGTATTCTGTCCGCTCAACATATATTCTCCAATCCTTGACGAGCAGAAAAACGATACTACATTCACGGTTCTCACCTACAACATTATCCATCTGTGGGACACGCGCGAAAATCATGAGGAATATGACTGCAACCCTACGCTGCAGTATATACTTGACACCGATGCCGACATTGTAAACCTTCAGGAAATAGCAGTAGCCGATCTTGACCCTGACGGATGGAGACCTAAACGCGAGAAGGTGACGCAAGCTCAGGTTGACTCGCTGAAAGCAAAATATCCTTATCGCTTTTACAAACCCAACATTGCAGGATTCCTGTCAAAGTATCCCGTCGAGGCCGAGGCACTTCCGGTACAGGTTGACTCTATGCCCAACATCCGTCTTTTCAAGGTCAATATCAACGGGCACCTGATTAATTTCTATAACGTCCATCTCAAATCCATCGGCCTCTCCGACGATGACAAGCAGTTTTACCGCGAGCTGTACGACGTTCCCGCCGACGAGCGACAGTTTAAGCATGAAATCAAGGAGGCGAAAACAAAACTGGTTTCCAAACTTGCCACTGCGTTCCGAGACCGCACCCGCGAGGCCCGGATTTTGCGACAGTGCATCGACAGCGTGAGCGGAGCTGTCATCGTGGCAGGAGACTTCAACGACGTGCCGGGATGCTATGCAGCGCGCACTATTATGGGTAACGACCTCCACGACGCGTATGCCGATGCCGCTTTCGGCCCGACAATCACATATCACAAAAATCGTTTCTATTTCCGCATCGACCAGATTCTCTATCGCGGCCCCGAGATAATTTCGATTGACCGAGGAGACTGCAAGGCAAGTGACCATTACCCGATGATTGCCACCTTCAAGTTCAAAGACTAAAAAATCATTACCAAAAACTATTATAAGAAAATGACCAAATCATTAATCACAGCCGCAGCGGCAGCATTACTGCTTCCCGCAACGCTGACAATCACGCAGACAATGAACGCTGCCGAAAGACAAAATCCGTTTATGGTGCCTTACGAGACACCGTTTGAAATTCCTCCGTTTGAACAGATCAGATATGAGGACTACATCCCTGCTGCTACCGAGGGAATCAACCGTCTCAAAGCCGAGACCGAGGCTATCGCCGGTCAAAAGGCAAAACCGACATTCGAGAACACCATCCTCGCGATGGAAAAATCGGGCGAACTGCTCAACCGCGTCATGCTCGTGTTCGGGTCGCTCGACGAAACCGACAACACTCCCGAAATGAACGAAATCGCCGAGAAAATCTACCCGATGTACTCGCAGGTGTCCGATGAAATCTCGATGAACGAAAAACTGTTCAAACGCGTCAAGACTCTCTATGACAACCGCCACTCACTCGGCCTTCCCGCCCATGAAGTACGCGCCATCGAGGAATCCTACAAGAGCTTTACCCGCAACGGGGCACTCCTGTCGGGCAAGCAGAAAGAGAAACTGTCAGGAATCAACACAAAGCTGACCGACCTCTATCTCAAATACAACAAGAACCTCCTTGCCGCCACTAACGCCTGCGAGATTGTAGTTGACGACAAAGCCGCACTTGCCGGACTTCCCGACGCTCTCGTTGCAACAGCCGCCGAGGAGGCCAAATCGCGTGGCAAAGAGGGCAAATGGGTGTTCACGCTCCATGCCCCGAGCCGCCTGCCGGTGCTGCAGTATGGCGACAACCGCGACCTGCGTCGTCAGATGTATGAGGCTTATACCTCGCTTGCATCCTCGGGCCAGTACAACAACTATCCTCTCATCAACGAGATTGTGAAACTCCGCGCTGAAAAGGCCCGCCTGCTCGGCTACAAAAACTATGCCGACTACATGACCGCCAACGTCATGGCCAAGACTACAGAAAACGCCGAGAACCTGCTGATGCAGATATGGAAGCCTGCCGTGGCCCGCGTTCACGAGGAAGTTGCCGAGATGCAGCAGTATGTCAACGACGAGGGCGGCAACTTCAAGATTGCGCCGTGGGACTACTATTATTATGCCGAGAAAGTGCGCCAGAAAAAGTTTGCCCTCGACGAGAACGAGGTCCGCGCCTATTTCTCGCTTGAAAACGTGCGCAAAGGCATCTTCACGATGGCCGAGAAACTCTATGGAGTGACGTTCACCGAACTCCCCGACGCTCCCAAGTACAACCCCGAAGTCAAAGTATTTGAAGTGAAAGACTCCAAGGGCGAGCATGTGGCCGTGTTCATGACCGACTACTTCCCCCGCGCGTCAAAGCGTCAGGGAGCATGGATGAGCGAATTCAAGGGCTCATACGTCGACCCAGACGGAACTGTAAGCCGCCCCATCATCTACAACGTGGGCAATTTCACCCGTCCCACCGCCGACACCCCTGCCCTTCTTACACTCGACGAGGTTGAGACAATGTTCCACGAATTTGGCCACGGCCTTCACGGAATGCTCAGCCGCGCCGCGCTCCGCAGCCAGAGCGGCACCAACGTTGACCGCGACTTTGTAGAGCTTCCCTCGCAGATTACCGAGCACTGGGCGATGGAACCCGAACTGCTCAAGCAGTATGCGTTCCATTACAAGACAGGCGAAGTCATCCCCGACACACTCATCCGCAAACTCGATGCCGCATCGACCCACAACCAAGGTTTCACGACCACCGAGCTTGCCGGAGCCGCACTGCTCGACCTCCAGTGGGGCAAACTCAACCCCGACGGCGATATCGACGTGGCTGAATTTGAAAAGAACGTTGCGCAGACTCTCGGAATGCCGTCCGAAGTCCAGTTCCGTTACCGCTCGCCCTATTTCAAGCACGTCTTTGGCAGCGACGGCTACGCATCGGGTTATTACACCTACCTTTGGGCCGAAGTTCTTGACACCGACGGTTTCGAACTGTTCAAGGAAAAAGGCGTGTTTGATCCCGAGACAGCCCGCTCGTTCAAGGAAAACATTCTCGAAATGGGAGGCAGCGTAGACCCGATGGAACTTTACGTCCGTTTCCGCGGCCACGAGCCTAAGGTTGACGCACTCCTACGCAACCGCGGCCTCATCCCTCCTGTAACCCCGCAAGGCAATGTCCCTACTCCGGGCGGGAAATAACAGCTTAGATACCTGACAGGATGGGCGTGTGACCGATATGGTCACACGCCCGTTTTGCAATATAACCCCAAAACACGCCCTCAAAACCTAAAAATATGTTATTAATCATTAAATAGTCTTTCCATTGATTTTTATTCAGAAAAAATCATTATCTTTGTAATGTAAAAATAAAATAACAATTTTCATAAAGCATAAAGTAAAATCGACATACTCTTTAGTAATCACACAGATGATTTCTAAAAAGTGAGCATAACGCAACAAATAAGTGAATCATAGGTTTTAATCCGATTGTCCGTGAGGCCGGTCGGATTTTTTTATTTTTCAGCGTTGCAGCACGGCTCTTTCAATTCAGGGTAACCGCATCGGAATATTGTCCCTAATTCTTTCTAATTTTCATATATTCGATACGGTTGCACTGTATTTTTAGGGTCAGTAGAAAAACCGTGGGGA
>DLAR01000108.1 GCA_002494015.1 Porphyromonadaceae bacterium UBA7042
TCGCCAATACGTTCATACGCTAAGATTTTTATAATGAACGCTTTGGCGATTCATTTGTATTTGACAATTCGATATATTAACTTAAGTTTCAACTACTTCGGTAATTTTTACCGAATCATTGTAATAAACCGCACAAATTTAATAAACCGCACAAATTGTGACAACAAAAAAGGAGGAGTCGGAAAAAATTCCCGGCTCCTCCCCTCACGTTTCAACTATTTATTTATGAGAGCCTCAGTACCCAATTTCACAACTCGATAATGAGGACGAGGGATGTAGTAAAATCTTGCTGTTGAGCTTCTCTTGTATTCACTTACACTAATAAAACAATTCAACCCCCTTTTGGTCAGTCTGCATTCAGCTAAAAGAGATTAAAAAACGTCAAGCGTTTAACTATGAGCAACGTTTTTAGTTAAACAATTGCCTAATACAGTGTTAATGTTTAAAATAATGTAAGCGGCAGCGTTTTTGTCTATTCAGTCAAGGTTGCCTGTTCTCAAGGCTGTACAGTTACATCGACCGTTTATTCATCGGGAATGGCAGTGTTAATATAAGCAAAATATTGCAAATCACACCATCCCGACACACGCAGCACCGCGTCAATTATAAATCAGCGCATTAACTTCTATTCAAGCTATTATCAAAGGAATTTGCATTAACATTTGCATCTGAGAATTGCGTGTTAATCTTCTTTTAATGCACACAATTAAACATTTTGTGCCACATATTGAACTATGCATCTTGCAACCCATTGTTATTCCGCCTATTACCAAGTCAGCCATAATAAACTGCACCCGCATCAAACTGTTAATCAATCAAAATTATTGCAAACAAAACGCTAAAATAACGCCGTTTTATTAACATTTAAGCCAAAATGTAAAATTATGTTCATTTCTCTTTCGGTTTGTATCAATCGGGGCAATATGCCCATTATCAGCATTTTGGCATTTTGCGTATACACGCTTTTTTAGTAATTTTGCATCACCAATCACTAAGACCGATTACATCATTTTTTAAGAAATACCAGTCATGAAATTATATATCAGGACAATTATAGCAACTATAATGCTCGCCTTCACTATGGCGGGTGTTGCTAATGCCAACCACACCACCAAAGCCGCAGCCAACGAAGTCCCTGAAGCATTTGTAGAACGTGCCTACGAGAACGCCCGCAACTTTTCTCCCTTTGCAGCAGCCGCAACAGCAGCCGAGGCCGCATTGAGCGTACACCTTGACCTCGCGGCCAAGATGACCGACTATGCGGCATCGTTCCTCGGCACACGCTACCGTCTCGGCGCGTCGGGGCCCAAGGCATTTGACTGCTCAGGGTTCACAAGCTACGTTTTCCGTAATTTCGGTATTACCCTGAGCCGCACTTCGCGCCAGCAGTACACACAAGGCGAGCGTGTCGCCACCGACGAGCTGCAACCGGGCGACCTGATGTTTTTCTCAAGCCGTTCAAGCGGCAAGGGCAACGTCGGTCATGTGGGAATCGTCGTCGAGGTCAATAACGAAACCGGCTCATGCACATTTATACACGCGTCGACTAAACGAGGCGTAGTTTATCAGAAGTTCCCCGATGGCGGCTATTATCAGAAACATTACATCGGCGCAAAGCGCATCCTCGGCACCGCCGACCACGAAATGGCTTCTCTCTAATCCCGCAATTTCTTTATTCGCAACAATATCCCCTCTATACATGTGCCCGTCTTGACGAGACGCGGCACATTTTTGTTATACATTATATAAAGAAACACCGTTATTTTTTGTAATTTTGCATAAAAATATAAATATCGATACTCATGGCACAGAAACCCTCCATTCCCAAGGGGACACGCGATTTTACCCCGGTCGAAATGTCTCGACGCAACTATATATTTGACACTATCCGCGACGTGTTCAAGCTGTTTGGCTACCGGCAGATTGAAACACCTGCAATGGAAACTCTTGCAACCCTGATGGGGAAATACGGCGAGGAGGGCGACAAGTTGCTGTTCAAGATTCTCGACTCGGGCGACTTTCTGCGCGGGGTTGACCGCGACCTCATCGAGGCCGGCGAATGCAACCGTCTTGCCGCCCAGCTCTGCGAGAAAGGACTTCGCTACGACTTGACCGTCCCGTTTGCCCGCTTCGTGGTAATGCACCGCAACGAACTGGTGTTCCCGTTCAAGCGTTTCCAGATTCAGCCCGTGTGGCGCGCCGACCGCCCGCAGAAAGGGCGTTACCGCGAGTTTTACCAGTGTGATGCCGACGTTATCGGCAGCGACTCGCTCATTAACGAAATCGAGCTGATTCAGATGATTGACGAGGTGTTCCGCCGACTGAAAATCAACATCACCGTCAAGCTTAACAACCGAAAGGTACTTGCTGGCATTGCCGAACTCATCGGTGCCCCCGACAAGATTATCGACATCACCGTCGCTATCGACAAAATCGACAAAATCGGTCTTGAAAAAGTTCAAGATGAGTTGCGCGAACGCGGAATCAGCGACGAAGCCGTCACCAGAATCACCCCCATCATCACCCTCAGCGGCTCTAACGCCGAGCGTCTCGACTCGCTCGCCGAGCTGCTCAAGGACAGCGAGACCGGGACAAAAGGAGTTGAAGAACTGCGCGAAGTAATGCTCTCGACCGAGAAACTCGGACTCGATGCCGACCTCGACCTCGACGTGTCGCTCGCCCGCGGCCTCAACTACTACACCGGAACAATTATCGAAGTCAAGGCGCGCGACGTGGCAATCGGCAGCATCACCGGCGGCGGACGCTATGACAACCTCACAGGAATCTTCGGTCTTCCGGGCGTGTCGGGCGTTGGTATCTCATTCGGTGCCGACCGCATCTATGACGTGCTCAACACCCTCAATCTATATCCTGAAAGTGTCGACGGCGCTGCCAAAGTAATGTTTGCCAACTTTGGCAACGAAGGCGCGGCTGCCTCTCTCGCAATGCTGCGCAAGCTCCGTGCCGCCGGTATTTCGGCCGAACTTTACCCCGAGACGGTAAAAATGAAAAAACAGATGTCCTACGCCGATACTCTCGCAATCCCCTACGTCGCCATTATCGGCGAAAACGAGATTGCCACTTCGACTGTCACCCTTAAAAACATGACAACCGGCGAACAGAAGACCGTCACACCCGACGAACTTATCGAAATCCTACAGAACTGCCTATAACTTCCTCAACGACGAATGTTAAGAAAAATCCGCCTAACACTAGCCACAATCTCCCTCCTTGCGATTACCATGCTGTTTCTCGACTACACGGGTACGGCGGCTCGATTGTGGGGATGGATGGCCAAGATTCAACTCGTTCCGGCCGTGTTGTCTCTCAACGTGATAGCACTCGTCATCCTTGTCGCGCTGACACTGCTGCTCGGTCGTGTCTACTGCTCGGTCATCTGCCCGCTCGGTGTGGCGCAGGATGTATTCAACTGGCTCAGAGGCAAAATAGGGCCTAAAAAGAAACGCAAAAACCGTTTTCACTACACCAAACCCCTGACATGGGTGCGCGTGACGGTGCTTGCCGCGTTTGTCGCGCTATTTGTCGCCGGACTCGCCTCTGTTGCCATGCTCATCGCCCCTTACAGTACCTACGGACGCATCGCATCATCGCTTTTCGCCCCGGTATATGACACGCTTAACGGATGGCTTGTCGACCTGCAAGGGCCTGATTCCTATACATTTTACACCGTCGATAGCTTTGCTCCCACCCCGGCGGCCGTCGCGCTTGCCACTGTCACCCTTGTCGTGGTAGCGGCGTGTGCATGGCTCGGCGGACGCATATACTGCAACTCAGTCTGCCCGGTGGGCACATTGCTCGGCTTTCTCAGCCGTTTCTCGCTGTTAAAACCGGTCATCGACACCTCGCGCTGCAACGGTTGCGGCAAATGCGCCCGCAACTGCAAGTCGTCATGTATCGATTCCAAGAACCACCACATCGACTACTCACGCTGCGTGGCATGCATGGACTGCATTGACAACTGCTCGACAGGGGCAATAAGTTTCAGACGCCCCCAGACTGAAAAGCCTCAGGGTGTCGACAACAGCCGTCGCTCCATGATAGGAGTCGGGGCAATCGCACTGTCGGCAGCCGTCGCCAAAGCGCAGGACAAGACAACCGACGGCGGACTTGCAGTCATAATCCCCAAGAAACGCCCCGCCCGTAAAAACAAGATTGTCCCCCCCGGAGCAATCAGCGCAGCCAACCTTCAGCAGCACTGTACCTCGTGCCAGCTGTGCATCTCTCAGTGCCCCAACAAGGTATTGCGCCCCTCGATGGAGCTTGAGACATTCATGCAGCCCGAAGTCTCTTATGAAGCGGGTTACTGCCGGCCGGAGTGTACCGGTTGCAGCGATGCCTGCCCGACGGGAGCGATACGCCCCATCGGCGTTGCCGCGAAAAGCTCGGTACAGGTGGGCCATGCCGTCGTAAATCACGACATCTGCTACGCTGCAACAGGCGAAAAGAGATGCGGCAGCTGCTCGCGCCACTGTCCCGCCGGTGCAATCATGATGATACCTGTCAGCGAAGGGAGCGCAACTCTGATGCCGGTCGTCAACGAGGTATTGTGTATCGGATGCGGAGCCTGTGAAAATCTATGCCCGGTGCGCCCGCTGAGTGCAATCCATGTCGAGGGACACCTCGTTCACCGATATATTTGACCCGCTATGAAACAGAACGAAATCACCCGTCGCGGCTTCCTCAAATATCTTGGCGCAGGAGCCACACTCGCAGCAATAGGCTGCAAGTCCACCGACAGCGACAATGCCGCCACGCCGCATGCCGTCTCCGCCGGAACCGGCGAAATGACAACCCGTACCAACCCGAAAACAGGACAAAAAGTATCACTGCTCGGATACGGATGTATGCGCTGGCCCACTATCACCAATGCCGACGGCGAGGAGGTCATAGATCAGGAAATGGTCAACCGCCTTGTCGACACCGCCATTGCGGGTGGCGTCAACTACTTTGACACGTCACCCGCCTATTGCAAGGGGTTCAGCGAGCGAGCCACAGGCATCGCCCTTGCCCGCCATCCCCGCGACAGCTATTTCATTGCTACCAAGCTTTCCAACTTCGCGCCCGAGACATGGTCGCGTGAACGGTCAACCGAAATGTACCGCAATTCGCTGAAAGAATTGCAGACCGACTACATCGACTACATGCTCCTTCACGGCATCGGAATGGGTGGGATGGAGGCATTCAACGGTCGTTATATCGACAACGGCATCCTCGATTTCCTCATGGCCGAGCGCGAAGCGGGACGCATAAAGAATCTCGGTTTCTCCTACCACGGCGACGTGGAGGTATTTGACCACCTGTTGTCTCAGCACGACAAGTACAAGTGGGATTTCGCGCAGATACAGCTCAACTATATCGACTGGCTGCACGCCAAGGAGGTCAATCCGCGCAACACCAATGCCGAATACCTCTACAACGAGCTGCACCGACGCAATATCCCTGCCGTCATCATGGAACCGCTGCTCGGCGGACGCCTTGCATCGCTCAACAACAACCTCGTAGGACGGCTGAAACAGCGTCGCCCCGATGACTCGGTGGCATCGTGGGCATTCCGGTATGCCGGAACACCCGAAGGGGTTCTGACTGTCCTCTCAGGCATGACCTATATGGAACACCTCGAAGACAACCTGCGCACCTACAGTCCGCTGGACCCCATCTCCCCCGAAGAAGACCGGCTGCTTCAAGATGTCGCAAAAATCACCCTTACCTACCCTTCTGTCCCCTGCACCGACTGCAAGTACTGTATGCCATGCCCCATCGGCCTGAATATTCCGGCAATATTCGCCCATTACAACAAATGTATCAATGAGGGCAATGTCCCTTCGGGGAGCCGCGATCCCGACTATGAAAAAGCACGTCGCGCCTACCTTGTGGGATATGACCGCGCAATACCACGCGAGCGACAAGCGTCCCACTGCATCAACTGCGGCGTGTGTGAACCACACTGCCCGCAAGGAATCCACATTCCCGAGCGTCTTGCAGCCATCGACAATATCGTAGAGCAACTGAAACAAAACACGATGTCCTGAAACACGAATCGCCCGAAGACAATTGTCTTCGGGCGATTCTGTTAATAGGGTCAGAGAGTGGTTATAGGAATTTAACAGCCTTGCACGAGGGAAACCAGCAATTCCTTGCCATCTTCGCTGTCTTGGAAATTGATTTTGCCTTCGCGGGCAAGCCATCCGAGAGCTGCGTAAAGTTCTTTGTCAGTTTTAATCTTGGCGATTTTTTTGAGTTGTTTGGTTCCCAAAACATCGGCCTCATTGAGTGCGTTCCACACACTGCCGGCAAGTGCGCCAATAATGTCAGTGTTCATTTCTATTCTTATTAAAATTACACAATAATAAATCCGCTCGATTGAAAAACCTTGCTAATTTGGTGCAAATTTACAAAAATTTTACAATTCCAAATCATTTTATTAACAAATTTATGCGAGATTTTGTTCGCAGATAGCAAATTCATTCCTTTGTGGCTATTATTTCGACCGATTTATAAACGTTTCAATTCCGATTCCGCTGCCTCAAAATTCTCAATAAATAAAATTTAAACAATCTCATAAACGTGTCTTTGGGGAAATTTCGTAACTTTGCAATTTCTGATTAATGAAACATTCTAAAAATCATCATTCTATGAATATTCTTGTAACGGGAGCCAACGGGCAGTTGGGAACATCGCTGCGTCTCGCTGCCGAGGGGTCGAATGACCGCTACATCTTTACCGATGTGGCAGAACTTGACATCACCGATAAGGAGGCTGTCAAGAAGATGGTGGCCGACGAGGCTGTAGACTTGATTGTGAACTGTGCGGCTTATACCAATGTAGACCGTGCAGAGAGCGACGCGGAGTTTGCCGAAAAGCTCAATGCCGGAGCTGCTGCCAATCTTGCCGAGGCAATGGCTGCGCGTAACGGATGGCTGATTCATGTGTCGACCGACTATGTTTTCGGAGGACTGCCGGGAAATACCCCTCGCACCGAGGATGCCGAGGCTTGTCCGACGGGGGTCTACGGCGTGACCAAGCTGCACGGCGAAGAAGCCATCGAAAAGTCGGGCTGCAAGGCCGTTATCTTGCGCACTGCTTGGCTTTACAGCGAATATGGCAAAAACTTCGTCAAGACAATGCTTAATCTGACGGCGACCAAACCGGAGCTGAAAGTAGTGTTTGACCAAGTCGGCACTCCGACCTATGCCCAAGACCTCGCCGATGCCATCGCCGACATCGTCGCCCGACGCGCATTTGAAGGCAATGAGGGCATCTATCATTATTCCAACGAGGGCGCGATTTCGTGGTATGACTTCACTCAGGCAATTGCCGAAATCGCCGGCAACACATCCTGTGACATCCAGCCCTGTCACTCTGACGAGTTCCCCTCCCCTGTCACACGCCCGAGCTATTCGGTTCTTGACAAGACTAAGTTCAAAGCGACATTCGGTCAAAAAATTCCTTACTGGGGAACATCCCTGCGTCGCTGCGTCAAGAATTTAATGCAATCTTGACATCCTCCCTTAAGTGATTTATTTACCTGTGCGGAACGAGCGGTAATTGCACATCCCACTCAATCCGCATTATGCATTGATTTAAATTTATGAAGCACAACATTTTGATTACCGGTGGTGCCGGTTTTATCGGGAGCCATGTCGTGAGGCTCTTTGTCAACAAGTATCCCGACTACAAGATTGTCAATCTTGACAAACTCACCTATGCCGGCAATCTCGCCAACCTGAAGGACATCGAAAACAAGCCAAATTACAAATTTGTCAAAGCCGACATCGCCGACATCGAGGAAATGCGCCGCGTGATACGCGAAAATGAAATCACAGGAGTGATACACCTTGCAGCCGAAAGTCATGTCGACCGCTCGATCAAAGACCCCTTCACTTTTGCCCGCACCAACGTCATGGGCACCCTGTCGCTGCTGCAGGCCGCAAGGGAATACTGGGAATCACTTCCCGAGAAATATGAGGGCAAGCTGTTCTACCACATCTCGACCGACGAGGTTTACGGCGCTCTTGAACTGACCCATCCCGAAGGCATCGAGTCTCCTTTCACTACAGCCGCGTCAAGCGAGCACCATCATGCCTACGGCGAAGAATTTTTCCTTGAGACAACCAAATACAACCCCCATTCCCCCTACTCGGCTTCCAAGGCTTCGAGCGACCACTTCGTGCGCGCCTACCACGACACCTACGGGATGCCTACCCTCGTGACCAACTGTTCCAACAATTACGGCCCCTATCAGTTCCCCGAAAAACTGATTCCGCTGTTCATCAACAACATCCGTCACCGCCGTCCCCTCCCCGTCTATGGAAAGGGTGAAAACGTGCGCGACTGGCTGTTTGTCGAAGACCATGCCCGCGCCATCGACACCATTTTCCACAACGGGAAAGTGGCCGAGACCTATAACATCGGAGGTTTCAACGAGTGGAAAAACATCGACATCATCCGCGTCGTTATCCGCACCGTTGACCGCCTGCTCGGCAATCCCGAAGGCTATAGCGACGATCTCATCACCTATGTCACCGACCGCGCCGGTCATGACCTCCGTTATGCCATCGACTCGCGCAAACTCCAGCAGGAACTCGGCTGGGAACCCTCGCTGCAATTTGAGGAAGGCATCGAGAAAACCGTCAAGTGGTATCTCGACAATCAGGCGTGGATGGACAACATAACCTCGGGCGACTACGAGCGTTACTACGACGACATGTACTCAGGACGATGACAACCGACACCCTCTCATAGACAACAGCGAGCCTCGGAATTGCTCTGAGGCTCGCTGCTTTTTTACCGTCGCGCCATCCCCGTCAGGAACTTTGCAGTCATGCTGACCGATTCGGCAAATGCCGCGTCTTGTCCCGGAACCGTTATAAAAAGATGTACAGTACCCGGCAAGACTATGTGAGCGACCTCTATCCCGGCCTGAGACAGACGGTCACACATTTCCTGTCCTTGGTCTCGCAGAATATCCTTCTCGGCATTTATCATCAGGACGGGAGGAAATCCGGCCAGCTGGCTGAGGGAGGCATTGCAAGGCGAGA
This sequence comes from Porphyromonadaceae bacterium UBA7042, assembly GCA_002494015.1. Classification (GTDB taxonomy): domain Bacteria; phylum Bacteroidota; class Bacteroidia; order Bacteroidales; family Muribaculaceae; genus Duncaniella. The sequence goes on from DLAR01000108.1 coordinate 9,060, forward strand.
TATAGGGCGAACGGACATCTCCCCCGGCGGCATACGCATCATTAAACGCCTCCATTATTCCGCTGTCAAGGCCATAACCGCCGCCATACTGCCGCCATGAGTCAGAACCGTCATTCCATGCCTTTGTCACAGGATAGAAAGTCACCACTGATTTCACCATTTTCACAGGTGTGGATTTAAGCCTCAACGCTGTCGCAAGCGCGAGATTGCCTCCCGAACTATCGCCCCCGATTGAAATATTAGCTCTGTCAAAACCATATTCCGATGCATTATCCCATGAAAACTCTACAGCCTCCACGCAGCAATCAAGTGCCGATGGATAAGGGTTTTCGGGAGCAAGGGGGTATTCCACTGCCAGAACCGCGATTCGGGCCTCACGCGTCAATTCCATGCAGAACCGGCTGCAACTGTTGATACTCCCGAAACACCATCCGCCGCCATGCAGATAGACGAGTAGCGGCAGTTTTTCGTCAAGAACCCCTGCCGGTTTATACAGGCGGTATCTTCCACCGACAAGATTAACCGCCTCGACCCCATCAATAACACCGACATCGGTATTTCGCAAAACCCCGACTCCGGCAAGTGGCGCAACATCTCCGGCAACCGCACTCCTGACGGCTCTCTCCTGACGCGCCTGCAATCCGTCGGGCATACTCCTTAAAAAAGACTCAGCCTCAGTAGCCATGACGCTGTCAAGCACCACACCGTCACCCCAATCCGCTCCACTCATAACCGACGGCAACAACACACACAGTATTATTAAGACTTTCTTAACCATAGAATTTCGTGCTATTTTACCTTACTTCGGCAACCGTTCTGTTCCAACCGCTCATTTTCCTGAACTGCCACCACATCATCGACACGGTCACGACGGTGGCGATAATATCGCTTGACGGGAAAGATAGCCACACTCCGTCAAGGTGCAAATAACGCGGGAGAAAAAGCAACAACGGAATAAGAAACAGGACTTGGCGTGTAAGAGACAGAAAAATTGATTTTCCGGCCTGCCCGATGGACTGGAAAAATGTAGTGGAGACAATCTGGAACCCGACGAAGAAGAACGCGAGCAACGAGAGTGACAGGGCGCGGTCAGTAGCCGCGATGAGACCGGCATCCACCGTAAACGCACGGGCGATGACTGACGGGAACGTCAGTCCGAAAGCCGCCCCTGACGAAACGATGGCAGTCGCCACAGCCACGGCAAGCCAGTAGGCGCGTTTAAGCCGGTGTAATTGCCCGGCTCCGTAGTTGTAGCCGATAATCGGCTGCATTCCTTGACAGATACCCACGACCACCATGCAGAGCAACGACGTATAGGTTGTGAAGATTCCGGCAGCCCCTATAGCGGTGTCTCCACCATAATGATAGAGCGACTTGTTGATTATCACGTTGATGAAACATGACGCGAAGTTTACGAGCGACGGTGCGGCACCGATGCTGACAATCCCGATGACAATCTTCCAGCGCAAGCGGAAAATTCCACGGGTGAAGTGCAGCGTGCTACCCGGCATCATGAAATGCCCCATGACAAAGAGCATCGAGACGGTCATGGAAATGTCAGTGGCGATTGCCGCGCCTTTGATGCCCCATCCCAGCACAAAAATAAAGATGGGAGCCAGCACCACGTTGCATCCCGCGCCTATAAACATCGTCACCATCGCCCGCACAGGATAACCCGAAGCGCGCATGATGTTGTTGAAACTGAACGACAGATTCATCATCAGCATACCCGGCAGGAGATAGGACATGAAGTCATGTGCATAGGGCAACGACGCTTCACTCGCCCCGAAGGCCACAAGAATGTCATCAAGGAAAATGGCAAAGACAGTCAGATATGCTACTGCTATTACCATTATAAGTGTCAGCGAATTCCCGAGAACGAGACGCGCTCCATGATGATCATTGGCACCGAGCATAATGGATATACGGGCCGATGCTCCCGCTCCGATAAGGACTCCGAGCGCCGACGCGACATTCATAACCGGGAACGTGATGGCAAGACCGGTTATAGCCTCTGCGCCAACCCCTTGCCCGATAAAGATGCGGTCAATCACATTATAGAGCGACATGACAAGCATACCCACAACTGCGGGAAGACTGTAACGCCACAACAACCGTCCGACCGGCTCGGTCGCAAGCTCGTCAAGTTTCTTTTTATCTTCGTCCCGTCGGGTGGTTTCTTCGACTTGTATCTGATTTTCTTCCATTGCGCCACTTTTTTCACGACAAATTTAGCAATAATTTGTAACAATGCCCTATTTTCAGGCTCCTCGCCGACAAAATATCCGCAATTACAAGTGAGAGGTTGTTTAGTCGCACCCGTTTTCACGGTCGGATTTTGTCCTGAAAACGGATTTTGGATTCACATTTGTTTTTTAACAGCCTCTGAAATCCCGGGGTGGGAATTCCGACGAAAAACAGCACGTTCTGACACAATGTCATGCCATCCCCCTGCTAAATTTTAACACAAATCCTTAAATTTAACTATTAATGTTAAAACGCTGCGGATTATCAGTGTTTCATATTAAAATAGATTAAGATTGTATATTTTAAGGCGTATGCCATGTAATTTTGCACACTTTTTGCCGTCTAAGCAATAAACAAAACAGATAAAGAAATTATCACTTAACCACATTATACTTTATGAAACTCTATCAAAAAGTTGTTATGCTTGCAGCCGGATCAGCTGTAATCGGCTCGGTTCTCACCGCCGTGGCCATGCGCTCGGTTATGTCTCCCACACCCCTTGCAGCTGACGTTGTCATGTCAGGAAACGGCAACGCCGCCGCGCAAGGATTCTATACCGTATCATCACGCCTGCCGGGTGACGGAACAGATTTTACCGTCGCTGCCGAAAACACCATCAACGGCGTGGTATCAATCAAGAGCTATGCCACTCCGCGCGGGTATTCCCGTGGCAACCAAGGAGGAGGTTTCTTTGGAGACCCGTTTTTTGAATACTTCTTCGGGCAGCCCGGCGGCAACCAGCGTCAGACCCCGCAACGTGACAACAACGACGAGTCGGCACAGCAGCAGACCGGCCTCGGCTCGGGCGTGATTATCTCGTCCGACGGATATATTGTCACCAACAACCACGTCATCGACGGTGCCGAGCGCCTCGAAGTCACTCTCAACGACAACCACACCTACAATGCCACCGTTGTCGGAACCGACCCGACAACCGACATCGCCCTTGTCAAAATTGATGCTTCCGGCCTCCCGGTAATCCCGATGGGAGACAGCGAAAACCTCAAAGTAGGAGAATGGGTGCTTGCTGTCGGCAACCCCTTTGGATTCACCTCTACCGTGACCACCGGCATCGTATCGGCAAAGGCCCGCAGTATCGGCAGCGCGACCCACGGCCGCTCGATGGGTATCGAGTCCTACATTCAGACCGACGCAGCCGTAAACCCCGGCAACTCAGGCGGCGCGCTTGTAAACCTCGCCGGCGAACTTGTCGGCATCAATACCGCTATATATTCTCAGACAGGCAACTATGCCGGCTATTCATTCGCCGTCCCGACCACGATTGTCAAGAAAGTGGTTGCCGACATCCGCGAATACGGTGCCGTCCAGCGCGCCGTCCTCGGAATCGGAATCAGCGATCTCACCCCCGAGCGTGCCAAGAAAGACGGCATTACGGCCGTGACCCAAGGAGTGTATGTCGGTAGCGTCAACGATCGCTCGTCGGCACGCGAAGCCGGACTTGAAGCAGGTGACGTGATTACAAAAATCAACGGCAACTCGACCGACAATACCGCACAGCTTCAGGAGCAACTCTCCAAATACCGTCCCGGCGACAAGATTTCGCTTACCTACATCCGCGGCAACAAGTCCCATACCGTCGAGGTCAAGCTCCTCAACAACATGGGAACCACCAAGGTCACCGTCGCCGGCTCTGTCACCGACCTCGGCTGCGCGTTCAAGAAACCCGGAGAATCGACCCTGCGCCAGCTCGGCCTCTCGGCCGGTGTCCAAGTGGCCGACCTTCAGAAAGGCAAATTCAAGGACGCAGGCATCCGCGAAGGATTCATCATCTACTCAGTCAACGACAACCGGGTATCCTCTCCCGATGACATTGAAAAAATCTATAATGCCATCATGAAAAGCGACTCCCCCGACAAGGTGATGTTCCTGCGTGGTGTCTATCCCACCGGACAGCGTCGCTACTACGCCGTCGACCTTGCCGATGCCGAATAAACATTTTCCATACACATGACAAGAAGGACGCAAAGACTGTCTCTACATTCCAGCCTTTGCGTCCTTTGTTTTAGAGTATGTTTACTCTTAGTCGACCGACAGTCCCGTTTTATCCTGATTTTCCCTCATTAAAGCATGTTTTTAATTTTATATTGTGTGTTTCCAATAAAAATCACTAACTTTGCAAATTGTAACGAAAACCCACTTTTTGGATAATCATTTTATGCGCAAATATATCATCATGCTCCTTGCCGCCCTGTCGCTCGCCTCTTGCGGAGAGTACCAGCGCGTGTTGAAAAGCACTGACAATGACTACAAGCTCGACTTTGCCCGTCGCGCTTTTGAACAGAAAAAATATGTTCAGGCCGCCACAGTGCTAACCGACATCGTTACCACTTTTAAGGGTTCAGCCAAGGCCGAAGAATCCCTCTACCTCCTTGCCCTTAGCCACTACGAAAACAAGGATTACGCCAACTCCGGAGCATACTTCAAGACTTATTACACCCGCTACCCCAAAGGGAAATACACCGAGCTTGCCCGTTTTTATTCAGGCTACGGATACTATCTCGACTCTCCCGAGCCGCAGCTTGACCAGTCGGGAACCATCAAGGCTATCGAAGAACTTCAGGCATTCCTTGACTATTTCCCCCGCAGCGACAAAGTCTCGATTGCCCAAAATGCCATTTTCGAGCTTCAGGACAAGCTGACACTGAAACAGTTGCAAAACGCCCAGCTCTACTACAACCTCGGCACATACATGGGCAACAACTACGAAAGCGCTGTAATCGTCGCCCGTAACGCAATAAAGGATTACCCCTACTCCAAATACAAGGAAGACCTTGAGCTCCTGATTCTCAAATCACGTTATCAGGAGGCTGACCAAAGTATCGAGGAAAAGAAAGCCGACCGTTTCCGCGAAGTCATTGACGAATACTATTCGTTTATCAACAATTACCCCGACAGTCCCCACCGCGACGAGGCTGACAACATCTTCAAAATCGCCTCCCGCTACGTCGCCGAATAATAATTATACATATTATATATAATATCAAAACTGGATATGGACTACAAAAAGACCAACGCTCCTCTCAACACCCAGACCCGTGATATGATCTCGATGAGCCAAGACACGGGCAACGTCTATGAAACAGTCTGCATCATCGCCAAACGCGCCAATCAGATTGCCGGCGAAATGAAACACGACCTTGAAAAGAAACTACAGGAATTCGCATCACTCAGCGACAACCTCGAAGAAATCTCCGAGAACCGCGAGCAGATTGAAATCTCACGTTTCTACGAGCGTCTCCCCAAGCCCGTGCTCATTGCCACTCAGGAGTATCTGGACCACAAAATCCACTTCCGCAACCCCGCCAAGGACAAGCTCAACCTTGACTGACGGAACCTAAAACACAAAGATTCAGTGGTCGCCTTTAACATTTCTGCCTAAAAAGCATTGCCATGTTGAAAAAAATCACTACCTTTGTGCGCTAATTTTTATTAACCACATTTTAAAACATCTGAAAGAATGCATTTAAGTTCTGAAGAAAAAGTAGAAATCTTTGAGAAGTACGGCCAGGGCAAGACTGACACTGGCTCGCCTGAAGCACAGATTGCATTATTCTCTGTCCGTATCGCTCACTTGACTGAACACCTCAAGTCAAACCACAAAGATTATACGACTGCGAGAGCTCTGAAGGCACTCGTCGGCAAGCGTCGTCGCCTGCTGGATTATCTGATCCGCACTGACATCAACCGCTACCGCGCCATCATCGCCAAGAAAGAGCTCGGTATCAGAAAGTAATTTCCCGCTCATCGGGTATCTACTTGAAGATTACACTAACCGCCGCAACCCTCAGGGTTTCGGCGGTTTTTTATTGCTCGCCGATATGACGGCATTGAGACCAGACATCGCGACACTTCCACTTTATCACTTATCGACAATATTTTATACAAAAATGATTGTTTTATCGAAATTTTTACTTAACTTTGCAGCCAAATTCCGATAGGTATTGGCAAAATGCCAACACCACGAAAAGATTAAGATTGTTTTTACTTATTAGTTAGCACAGTAATGAAAGCTACCGAAGTGATTTCCGACCTGAAAAGGCGGTTCCCCCATGAGCCTGAGTACATTCAGGCAGTAGAAGAAGTTGTAACCTCTATCGAAGAAGTCTACAACGAGCACCCAGAATTTGAACGCTACAACCTCATAGAGCGTCTATGCATCCCCGACCGCATCTACACATTCCGCGTCTCTTGGGTCGACGACAAGGGCAACGTGCGCAACAACATGGGTTACCGCGTCCAGCACAACAACGCCATCGGCCCGTATAAAGGCGGTGTGCGTTTCCACTCCTCGGTCAACCTCTCGATTCTCAAATTCCTCGCATTTGAACAGACATTCAAAAACTCGCTCACAACCCTCGCGATGGGCGGCGCAAAAGGAGGCAGCGACTTCTCGCCTCGCGGAAAAAGTGACATGGAAGTCATGCGTTTCTGCCAAGCATTCATGACCGAGTTGTGGCGACACATAGGCCCTGACACCGACGTTCCCGCAGGAGACATCGGCGTGGGCGGGCGCGAAGTCGGCTACATGTATGGCATGTACAAGAAAATGGCCCTCGAATTTACAGGCACATTCACCGGCAAGGGACTCGAATTCGGCGGCTCGAAAATCCGTCCCGAGGCCACAGGCTACGGCAACGTCTACTTCCTTCTTGAAATGCTGAAGACACGCGGCCTCGACCTTTGGGGCAAACGCGTAGCAATCTCCGGCTCAGGCAACGTTGCGACCTATACCGCCGAAAAACTCCTTGAACTCGGTGCAAAAGTCGTCTCCATGAGTGACAGCGACGGCTCAATATACGTTCCCGAAGGTATAACCCGCGAGCAGCTCGACTACATTTTCAAGCTGAAAAACATCTACCGGGGACGCATCCGCGAGTTTGCCGAAGAATATGGCTGCCAGTACTTCGAGGGAGAACGCCCGTGGCAACATGCCGTCTGTGACATCGCGATGCCATCGGCCACTCAGAACGAAATCGACGGCGACGATGCCCGCGCCCTCATCGCCAACGGCTGTATCGCCGTCAGCGAAGGCGCCAACATGCCATCGACACCCGAAGCCATCCGCGAGTTCCAAGCCGCCCACATACTCTATGCTCCCGGCAAAGCCGCCAATGCCGGAGGCGTATCGGTTTCAGGTCTCGAAATGGCCCAGAACTCACAGAAACTCAACTGGTCATCCGAGGAAGTCGACCGCAAACTGAAAGAAATCATGACCGACATCCACAACCAGTGTGTAAAATACGGCAAAGAATCAGACGGTTACATCAACTATGTGCGTGGTGCCAATGTCGCCGGATTCATGAAAGTCGCCAAAGCCATGATGGCTCAAGGAGTCCTCTGATCAATCCGGCACATTCATCGCTCATCTATACAACCTCGGCGAGGGAAGTCCCACAACTTCCCTCGCCTCTTTTTACCACTACCTCAGATGGGTGGCGGCGAGGGTGAGGACGCTGAGGGTCGCAGTCGGAGCGGCGGCATGCAACTCGTCAAGGCAGGCAAGGAGGGTTGCGCCGGTTGTCACCACATCGTCGATGACAAGGAGATGCCTACCCGAGAGTTCTTCGGAACGGCGCACTCCGTAGATGCCGCGAGAGTTAAGATAACGACCGTAAGAGTCTTTGCGGGTCTGCGTCGCATGACCGCGCCGGGCAACAAGGTTGTGGCCGACAGGGATGCCGGTCTCGACTGAAACGCCTCGGGCAATGGCCTCGGCTTGGTTATATCCGCGAAACATCCGCTTGAGAAAATGCATCGGGACCGGGAGCAACAGGTCGATGCCGTCAAAAAATCTGTCAGGCTTGATTTCGGCGGCATATCTCTGGCCGAGCCATCGCGCAAGCGCGGGCCGGCCACGATATTTTGCCTCGTGGATGAGACGGGCATAATCACTCTGACGATAATACCAATACATCGACGCAGCCCGGTCTACCGGTGTCTTTCCGGCAAGACGCTGATGGACAGCATTAAATGCGTCACAATGAATCCCGGTGCGCGGCATCCCCACGAAACAGCCGAGACACAAATACTCCTCGCCGTGCACGAGCGACTGTCCGCACACCTCGCACACTCGCGGAAACACCATCCCTATCAAGTCATCAATCCACCCCTTCATCATCGTCATCCCCTGCTGCAAGCGAGCGGATTATTTCAATAGCGAGTTTCATCTCATATCCTCGTCCCACGGCAAAACGCAGCAGCTTGTTACGCCCTTCACGGGTCATGAGCGCGTCGGCAATGAGTGGCACGCGGCTCTTAATAACGAAGCGAGCCATCTTGCGGTATTCCACCTCGTCAATCTCGTCAATCGCCGACATGGCCAACTCGCGTGAGACGCGTTTGGCCCACAGTCCCTGCGCAATCTTGCGTCTTCCCCAGCCGCTGAAATTGAATTTGTCATAACAATAGGCCCGCGCAAACCTCGCATCATCAAGAAACCTGTCACGTTGCAAAGACGCGACAATCTTTTCCACGCTGTCGTGACCGATGCCCCACCCTGTCAGCTTTCTGACAATATCGGCTGTGCATTGCTCCGTGCGGCTGCATAGCAGCTGCACCCGTTCAAGTGCCTTCTCGGACGACAACGGTTTCTTGGCTGATTTCATGACCGTCGCGTCGCTGTCAGGAACCGCTGCCTCCGCTGCATGTCGAGAGACACAATGACATTCTCCCATTCACCGCTATCCTCCAGTTCATTTTTCAATCGGTCGGCAAAAAGCGGATTGAGTTCAAAATAAAGTCTTCCACCCGCTACGAGGGCAGCCGTGGCATAACGGGCAATCGCGTGATAGAACTTCAACGGGTCATCGTCGGGTACAAACAATGCGCCACGAGGCTCGTGGTCAAGCACGTTTTTCTCCATTTCGTCCCGCTCACTCTCCACTATATAGGGAGGATTGGAGACAATGATGTCAAATTGTGGACGTGCGGGAGGCAGAACCGACAATATATCCTCATGCAGGAATGTTACATCGGCTTTAAGACAGGCCGCGTTCTCCATCGCCACTTTCAAGGCCGGAAGCGAGACATCGATGGCTGTCACCCGTGGAAAATCGAGCCAGCGGGACAATGCTATTGCTATACAGCCGCTCCCGGTGCCGATGTCAAGCACACGCAGATCCTTTCTACCCCTATTGTCATTGGCAATCATATCTACAAGTTCGGCAGTCTCGGGCCGCGGAATCAGCACGTCGGGTGTCACTTTAAGCTCCATCCCATGCCAGTAAGTGTCACCGAAAATATACTGTACAGGCTCGCCGTCAAGCAACCGCCTGACGACTGCGTCAATCTGTCCGCTGACAAAGTCGCTCACCGGCTCATCGCGTTTAAGGGCGACATCAACCGGCGAATAGCCCTTGACATGCTCGATAACGATGCGCACGAGCCACCGCGCCTCCCCGTCGCCATACTGCGCCGCAAGAGCCGCCACCGCCCCGTCAAGACATTCTTTCAGTGTCATAAGCCATTTATAGTTTGTGTTGCAAAAGTAACAAAAAACATCGGAACATTTTGCGGGCAAGTGATGTTTTTATAGAAAACGTCAACTATTGTACATCACCAAGAGGGCGTTTCATAACAAATGTTAATCCAAAGTGGTAGCATCTTTCAGTTAACTCGTTATTACACAGAGGGAGCATAGCTGTA